>JAYWGI010000208.1:0-2468 GCA_043779025.1 Myxococcales bacterium | reverse complement strand
CCTGTGCCGCGCTTGAGCATCTTGCGGTAGGCGCGCTCGAGCTGCTTCCACTCTTTGGCGTCGGTGAGCAGCTTGTTGATGCGCTCAAAGGCTTCGAGTTTTTGCGGTTGGATGTCGAGCACGCGGTCGAACATCTCGACGGCGCGCGCGCTGTCGCCAAGCTTGTCGGCGTCGCGGTAGAGCTGCGCCACGGTGTACAAGAACGTCGCCTTGCGGTTCGGATCTTGCTCGCCATCGGCCATGCGCTCCAAGAGATCGGCCATGGCGTTCCAGTTGCCGACCTGCGAATACAGGCCCACCATGCGCGTGAGCAACGGCAAGTCATTGGGCTTGAGATCCCGCGCCTCCTCGAGCGCCTCCACGGCCTTGGGCAAGCTCTTCTCGCGCTTCTCCCAGATGTCGGCGATCTCGAGGAGCAATGCGTAGCGCTCCTCGCCATCAACGACGTCGTCGAGCACGTGGCGCTTGTAAGCCACAGCTTGCTTGAAGTCGCCGGCGTCTAGGTACACATCGGTAAGCGAGCTCAGCGTGGCGCGGTGATTGCCAGAAACGGAAAGCGCTTTCTCGAAGTGTCCGATGGCCTGACGGGCCTGCCCCTGCCGAACCTTGATAAGGCCCATGCGGTGGTAGAGGTCGGCTTTTTGCTCGTAGGCGTCCTCGGGCAAGGCCGTGAGCACCTTCTGGTAGCTGGTGAGTGCATTGGCCCAGTCTTCTTTGCGGAAGGACACATCCGCGATGCCGCGAATGCTCTCTTGGCTCGTGAGGTCCAAGCTCTGCGCTTGCTGGTACGATTTGAGGGCCTTGTCGTCGTTGCCCAAGTTGTAAGCCACCAACCCTAAGCTGTTGTGCAAGCTGTGCTGCGCCGCGCGATCGCGCTTGCCGCTCTTGCGCACCAACATGTCGAGCAGCGGCTCCGCAAGCGGCCACTGATGATTGGCAATGTGGTCCATCGCCAAAGGCTCGGCCGCATCTTCGTTCTCTTCGTCCGAGGCCAAAGCCTCGCCCCATGCGCGCACTGCGCCCGCACGGTCCGACAACTGCTCATCGTAGAGCCGGCCCAAGTCTACCCACAGCTTGGCGCGCTGACGCGGGCCGGTGGTGGCCAAGGCCTCACGCTCATAGAATTTGGCGGCCTTGGTGTAGTCGGTGTCAAGCAGCGCGATTTGCCTCACGGATGCAAGGCTAGGCGCGTGGTTGGGGTCGATGTCTAGCGCGGCATCGAACATGTCTTGCGCTTGCGCGACGTCGCCCACCTTCTCGTGCAAGGTCTTGCCCAAGCGCCAAAGTGAATCCACCTTGCGCACCGGGTCGGGCGTGAGTTCGGCCACGCGTGTGAGAACCGAGACGGCCTCACCGTGACGCTCGACACGCTCGTACATGGCGCCCAAGGCCTCCAGCGCAGGGACGTGATTGGGATCCAAGTCGGTGACGTTGCGAAGCGCATCAATGGCCTGTTCCGGCTCGTTCAGCTGCTCGCCGTAGACGCCCGCAAGCTCCGTGTAGAGCGCAACCTTCTTGCTACGCTCGTGCGCTTGTCCGATATGGCGATCAAGTGTGACCACCAAGTCGTCCCAACGCTTCAGCTTGCGCTGATTGCGCGCCAAGGCGATGTAGGCTTCGTCGTCGTCGTCGTTCGGGTCGGCGTCGATGGCCTCAATCAGGTAGGCAGCGGCCACATCCGCCTTGAGGAATTGCTCCTCGTTAACGCGGGCAAGCATCTTGAGCGCATCGACGCGCTCACGGGGCGAAGTTGCCATTTCGAGATCGGTCGCCAAGACTTCGGCAAGCTCGGTCCACGCGCCGATGCTTGTGTAGACCCGCACCAAGCCCTTGACGGCTAGCCTCGAGCTTGGGTCCTTCGCCAACGCTTCGCGGTAGTTCTGCGCCGCGCGCGTGGGCTCCTTGAGCGTGTGCTCGGCAAGCTCGCCCATGCGCAACTTGGTGGCGACCAAGCCTTCGCCGTCGCCGTGCGCAAGCACTTTTCGACCTAGGATCTCATAGAGCTCTCGGGTCTGTCCGCGCGCGCCATAGATGCGCTCCAAGTTTTCGATGGCGGGGATAAAGTTGGGGTCTACCTTGAGGGCGCGCTGGAAGTACTCCACGCCCTGATCAGTTTGATCCATGTGCTTGTCGAGCAACTCGCCCAGGTCCGTGAGGATCTCCTTGCGGTCGATGTCGGTCGTTGCGACGTCCAACGCGCGCTGCAGCGAGGTGCCGTACTTTTGCCAGTTGGAACTCTTGCGATAGAGCTGCGCCATCTGCCGAATGGCGCCCACATTGTTGGGCTCCAGCTGCACGATTTGAGCGTAGTACGGCTGAGCATAGTCCGGGTGCCCGAGGTCGTCGCCGTACCACTTGGCCAAATGCAAGCAAAGTCGAATCTTGTCCGCCGGCTCGGTAACAGCCTTGAGCCAAGCTTGCACCGACTGAATGGCCTCTGCCCATCGCCCAGTGGCCTGAGCTGCCTC
>JAYWGI010000207.1:0-6699 GCA_043779025.1 Myxococcales bacterium | reverse complement strand
CTTGTCTTCGCGTTGAAGCATGCTCCAGATGACCCTGTTGCGGCCGAGATTTCATTTGAGGCGTTGCGCGTTGCCCATGGCTGGCCTCTGTACGTTGCCCCTGAAGTCGGTGCCTGGGAAATGGGCGGGCCACCTGCGCGATACTTTGTCCTCTACACTCCGGTCTTCCCGTGGGTTGTTGGCAAGCTTACGTCTCTCTTTTTTGCTCCAAGTGTCGCTAAGGTGCACCTCGTCGGGCGTGCCTTGGCCTTTGTTTCCTGGGGTATCATTCAAGTCGTACCCGTGCTCACGGCGCCGCCAAAGGGACGTCACAATGCGATGTTTGCAACGGCGCTTGCGGTGACCCTCTTTCTGCTGTCGCGAAATGCTTACTCCATGAGTCCAGACACGTTCGCTTCAATGTTTGTTTGCCTTGGGGTGGCACATTCGGTGCGTGTCGGACGCGTCGATAGTTTTGCGGCGGCGCTGATTGCTCTAGGTCCGTTCATCAAGCCCAGCTGTCTCGGTGCCGCAGTTGGGGTGGCCGTTGTGATGTTGCTGCGGCGCCATCCCGGTTGGTGGCGGGCGCTGCTTTCGGGACTCGGCGTCGTGCTGCTCCTTGCCGCCTTTAGTCAGGTGGTGAGTCATGGGGCTTGGCTAACGCACATCGTGAGTTCCACGGGGCAACCTGTGGGATGGGTGCGTTGGCTGGAACAGTTTGGTACCCGTGCAGTATTTCTGGGGATTCCCCATGGCCTTGTCGCATACGTGGCGTGGCGCCGCCGGGTCGCCTGGGAGGTCCTCGGACCACTTGTGAGCAGCGTGCTCTGGTGCTGCTTTATGATGGCGAAACACGGTAGCGGTTCGCACTACTGGATTGAGCCGAGTGCACTTGCGATTTTGGCCATTGCTTGGATGCCTTCGCGAGATTCGTTCACGCCAAAGTGGAAGCAGGATGCCTCGTGGCTCACGCGGCTTGCGACGTTGCTGCTGGTGGTCGGCTGCAGCGCGCGATACTGGCGCGCGGAGATGTCGAATGCTTCCTTGTATTGGATTCGCGTGAAGCGCCTCAAAGAACATTGCCGGCTGCGCGAGAGAGAGTTTTTGGTTTCTAACAATACTTCGTTAGAAATGGAGCTCAACGGTCGGTTGTCGGTGCCACCATGGCAGTCGGCCTTTTTGGTTCGGAAGGGAAAGTTCCCACTGGAAGCTTGGAGAAGTGACCTTCTTCTTCCCGAGGTCCGCTGGCTTGCGTTGGGCGAAGATGTCCTTGCTCCTCGCGCCCCGCTTGCGAAACGCAGCAATGACGACTCCGTCGAGCACGACCCCTATCGCGAATGGATGGCTGAACTCATTCGCGACAACTACGAGTATGATGCGAACGTCAGCGGTGTGTTCGTCTTCAAGAGGCGGGTGTCAACGACGCGCTAAGCCTCGTCTCCGAACGCGCCTCGTTCCTGCCGGTTTGCATGCGATTGTGCGTCCACATGAATCTCGTGCGATGTAAGCTCGCGGAGTGATGGAAACGCGTATAGGGCCCCATTTTGCCGATGGCATCGTCAACGCTGTTTCGCGATCTCCGTGGCGTACCGTGCTGGGCGCCCTCCTGCTCATGGTATCCTGTCTGCTCGTCGCGAGTCGCCTTGAGTTGCGGACTGAACTTCTAGAGTTACTGCCTCGAGATAGCCCTGGATTCAAGGCCTACGAACACCAGTCGGGACGTATGGGGGGCGGGTCGGGCCTGACTGTGATTGTCGCTTCACCGACGCCAAAGGCCAATGAGCGCTTTGTAGATGCTCTTGCGGAACGGCTTCAGGAGAAAGTTCGGCAAGACGGCCAATGCATCGCCAAGTGTGCGCCCGGGGATGCGGCTTGCGTGAATTCTTGCGCGGCCCTGATTTCGTACTTTGAGGCGACATCGAAGGACTTGCATTCTTATTACGCGAGCAACAAGTGGCTCTACGCGAGCTTGCCTGAGTTGCAAAAGGCAGAAGAGGATTTGGACTGGAATATTGCTGTCCAAAGCGGGATGGTGGAGGATCTCTCAGGGCCGTTGGCGGCGTCGTCCTCAAGTGATATTGACTCCGCGAAACTCCCCACGCCCGTCTCGCCCTCGCCCTCGCCTTCGCCCGCGCTGGCGGCCGCCGCCCCTCAAAAGAATGCTGCATTGGGCCTGCGCCAGATGTTGGCCCAATGGGACGCCGCAACCGCAAAGAAGGACAGTTACCCGACGGGCTACTTTTCCAATCCCGCAAGTTCGGAGAATGCGGAGAGCACACAACTCGCGATACGTATTGTGGCGAACACGAGTCTTGGGGGCGCGGGTGGAGACAGACTCCTTGCCGAGGTGATGGGCATGGTAGCCACATTGAATCCAGCGAGCTTCGACGCTCAAATGGAGATCGGGTACACGGGGGACATCGCCAGCGCTTCCGACGAGAAGAAGGCGCTGATCTCGGAGGCAGCGTGGGCCACAATTGCCGCTGCGTTGCTGATTATGGCCGGCCTGGTGTTGTATTATCGTTCGGTCTGGGCGCTGCCTATCATCTTTCTACCTGCGGTTTTGGGCGTCTCAGTAGCCTACGCATTTGCGATGGCTGTCTTTGGGTACATCAATGCCTCAGGAGCGTTTCTGGGTGCGATTATCCTCGGCAATGGGATCAACTATCCTATCGTATTGCTTTCTCGTTATCAGGACTTCCGTGCACACGGTGTCCCTCCGGAACAAGCGCGCCGCTCCGCGGTAGCCAATGCGTTTCGCGCCGAACTGGTTGGGGCCTGCGTCGCAGCCATCGCGTACGGTTCGCTCAGCGTTACGCGCTTTCGAGGGTTCAGCCAGTTTGGTGTCATTGGGTTCGTCGGCATGTTGTTGGTGTGGATTGCGATTGTTCCGTTGGTCCCCGCCATGCTGGTGCTGACAGAGCGCATGCAAGCGCGCCTCCCTACTGCGCTGGCTTGGTTGCGAGAACGTCCTGTTTCCGTGCGCGAGGACGGGGCGAGAAGTGGAGTCATCTCATGGATCGCAGAAGCGACCACACGGAGGCCGAAATGGTTTCTTGGGGCGGGGGCCGTTCTGTTTTGCTGCGCGGCGCTGCAACTACCCAGCTACCTGCGCGACCCATGGGAGTACAACTTCGACAAGCTTGGCTCTAAGAACTCCCAAGTGACGGGTGCAAGCTTCTGGATGCGCGCCTCGCTGAACATCTTTGGGCGTGGGAACAACATTGCTGGAGCCGCGATGCTGGCCGACAACTTGGAGCAGGTGCCCAAGCTTAAAAAACAGATTTTAGAGAACGACGCAAAAGACCCACAAGGAAAGATGCTGTCGGAGATTACGACAATCTACGACCTCTTGCCCGGAACGCCCCATGAGCAACAAGCGAAGCTTGAGGTGCTTGACAGCATCCGGTCGAAATTGACCGAGCGCGTGGTTTCGCAGCTCTCACCTCAAGAGCAACGCGATGTTGCCCTGGCCAGGCCGCCAGAAACGCTCCGTGTGCTTAGCCCACAGGACCTGCCCGCGCTGATTCGCAGGCGATTTACGGAGTCAAATGGCACCGTCGGAACCGTGTTCTATATCGCGCCACTCGCAAACGTGTTTTTCACCGATGGCCACAATCATCTTCGCATGTCCGCAACGATTGACAACGTCACGCTGCCTGACGGAACGCAGGTGATGACTGCGAGCCGCTCAAGTATCTTTGCGGAGATGCTCAAGAGCATGCGGCGGGATGGTCCACTTGCGTCGGGTGTGGCGTTCGGTTTGGTCTCCGTGGTTGTTCTCCTGGCCTCGCGTTCCAAGCGTTCGGCATTTGCTGTTCTGCTGTCGCTGTTGTTTGGCGCGACCATTCTGGTGGGCGGCGCAGCGTTTGGAAGCAAGGGGGTCGCGCTAAACTGGGGAGGCCACACCTCCCACTTCTTTCAGAGTGAAACGATCCACATCAATTATATCAACTTCATCGCCATCCCCATCACGCTCGGCATAGGGTGTGAGTACCCGTTCAACATTGCAGATCGCGTCAGGCTCCTGGGCGGCGATGTGGCAACGGCCGTGAAACGCTCGGCTGGCGCGGTTCTGCTCTGTAGTTTCAGCACGGTCGTGGGCTACGGGTCGATGATGTACTCCGACTTTCAGGCACTGGAATCATTCGGCAAGTTGGCTGTTTTCGGCGAGCTGGCTTGTGTGTTCGGAGCAGTGTTTTTCCTGCCTTCGCTGCTCACCGTCGTTGCGCCCAAATCCAAGGACGAAGCTATCTAAAGGGCTGGCGTCGTTACTTTACGGACTGGCGTCGCTACTTTACGGACTGGCGTCGCTGGTAGATCCAGATCTCGCAGTCGCACGATGCGCTGGAGTGTAGCTGCAGTTTGTTCCACAACTTGGGCTCGTCGCGAAACGATGCCACGCGAACATAATCGCCACTTTGCTCTGCAAGCGAGGTGATGAACTGATGGGTTTTGACATCGCCAAAGATGTCTTTGAAGTGCGGAGGAAGCCCGCGTGTGGTGGTGGGGGGAACAATGCCAGATGGCGGCGGGGGCATCAGATATCTGGCCGCCCAAACTTGGGTGAGCAGGATGAATTCCGGCTTTCGCTGGCGGGCGTCACCGATCTCGGCCTGGAGTTCCGTGGCATGGACAATGGGGTTGCGCCCTGTCAGCGGGCCGGGTGCCACGTGGACCAATGAGAGATCTGAGCGAAAGCGTGGCATGTACACGCTTTCGCCATAGACCTCGACGGATTCACGCGGACGCAGATTGTCCCGCATCCACGCTTCGGCTGCATAGCGTGGGTCGTTCCATAGGGCGACCTCAAGCCCGATGACCGCCCAAAATGCATAGGCAAGCGCGAGCGATGCGACCAGGCGACCCACCACGTGCCGCGCGATCCACGCCACCCCTAGGCCCAAATACACCGTGAGAAAAACGCTCTGAGGCAACACAAAGCGGTGGTCGGTTCGACCCGCCGTCACGTTGAAGGCGAGCGTGAACGAGATGGCACCCAAAAGCGGAAGAAGTACCGAGGCTAAGGTGCGTCTGGCATGCAGGTGGGCGTGCACAGCAACACCGATCCCTAGCAACATCACCGGGGCAAACATGTAGGGGTACGCGTAGTTCCAGTGCTCGGCGACATCTTGAATGCAAGCGAGCGCGCCTTGAACACTGTGCGCGTAGTTCTCATGTTGCTTGCTCGCGGGGCCGATCAAAAAATGGACCCGTGCGATGAACCCGCGTGGGTTGAAAAGCGCACCATCGACGACTAGCACGAGCGCAACGACAGCTACGCCGGCCAGGAGCGTGCGACCTAGAACGCGCAGCTTTTGACCGGCAGTCGCCAACGTCGATGCGGTCAGGAGAACGAGCGGCACCCCAAGCGCGAAGGAGGCATAGGCCTGGTCTTTAGTGCTAACGGCGAAGGCGGCATAGACCACAAAGGGACGCAAGGAGCCCAGCGTGGGTACTTGAAGCGCGCGATAGAGAGCCAGGAAGGCGAGTGCCGTCCACGCCACGTAGGGGCCGTCTAAGTTGGTCGTTTGGCCGTAGTAGGCAAGCACCACGTTGCAGAGGAACACGGCGGCTGTCCATCGCCGAACGTGTTGCTGCTGCCGCCGCTCTCCGCCTGCAATCTCCGCCGACAATGTGCAGATTGCATGCATTGTCACGGCCGCAAAAACAATGGCGACGACGCGTGAGAGCACCGCGATCGGGGTCATCAGCCAGGGTTGCAAAAAATGGTCCCGGATTGCCATGGGCTCAAACGAGGGAGCGGTAACGACTCCCGCGATGAGCACCGGCAAGTTCACGACCGCCAGCAGCACCGCATGCAGTGGCGGATACGTGTAGTACTCACCGGGGGCAAATGTCTGAATCAGCCCTGGCAGAAAATCTCGAGGCGCGATGCCGTCGTTGTCCCATCCGTCGGTCGCAGGTAGGCCCCAAAAGAGCCCAGATACTCGAATGAGCATGAGCGCCACGTAGAACCATCGCAGTGGGCTATGCCAGGTTACAGCCCACGCGCGCTGTAGAAGCGCTCTCACAGGTCGTTAGCACCACGTTCTCTCGTAGGAGCGCTGGGCGTAGAGGGTGGTGTGGGAGCTGGTTTTGTAGGAGGGGGGGGAGGAGGCGCAGAATCGCCGTAGTCTTCCCGTAGTTTTTTTAGAACGCCCTGTAAAAACACGTCTTCATGGAACCGCGGCATTTTGCTGAGCTGCACGACAATACGGACCTTTCCGCCGTCGAGTCGCACAAGCTCCAGGGTTCCTGGTGAGGTCGCGTGCGCGCTGTCGCTGCTTACGTAGTCGAATGCGACGTAACCCGCCTCGATATCCTTCTCCGTGACTTTGAGGTTCTGGTCCACCCTCACATAGCGTACCGCGGTATTCCATGCTCGCTCATAGCTCTGTGCGCTCTCTGCGGCGGCCTTCGCGTAGGCCGCGGGCGCGCAAGCTGCGCCGGCGAGCGCGAGAAGAAAACCGCGGAGCTTGAGTCGCATGATGCCTTCAAGGATACCCGAAATCCCGAGTCCGTGAAAACACTTCGTAGGCTGGCATGGTGCATCGGCCCGAGTCTAATGCCATTGCGTCGGGCTAACGAATCTCCTTCGCGGCGACCTCGCACAACTCCTTGGCCCATGTACGGATTCGCGCTTCGTTAGGGCCTTCGATCATGACGCGTAGCTTGGGTTCGGTGCCGCTCCAGCGCACAAGGACGCGGCCCTCGTTG
>JAYWGI010000206.1:0-30808 GCA_043779025.1 Myxococcales bacterium | reverse complement strand
CGGCCTTGCGTGGGGTGGAGCTCGCGTCACTCGCCGGCAGTACCACCCAGAATGCCGAGCGTGTCTTCAGGACCTCGTTTGGGTCTTTCAACACGACTCTTTGAACAAGTGAGATGCACCCTGTACACTACGAGGGTGCGATCTCTCTACGTCCCAACACGCCGTCCCATGGTGCGCGCTCTTGCTGCACGCCGTGGCAAGTCGGCGCGCGCTGGGTTCAGCCTCATCGAGCTGATGATGGTTGTGATCATCATTGGCATGGGCGCGCTCGCCGCGGGCCCGAGCATGCTGCGCGCGGCGAGGCAGAAGAAGCTCTACGCCGTGACCGCGGGCGTAGGAGGCGTGATCGGTGAGGCGCGACTGCGCGCCATGGGCAGGGGAGCTGCGCACATTGTAGAGCTTAACGTCGCCAACGATCAAAACTTCATCCGAGTGCTCGAGGCCGTAGACGCCGCGGGCGTGCCCGTGGGGGACTGTTATGAGGCCTCTGCCAACAGCGATTTCGTCTCGAAAGGCTTGGCGCCCGTTCCAAACGTGGTCGATGCGTACAACTGGAGCGACGAAACTGTGAATGCCACAACGGCGACCTTCCGGGTTGCATTCGTCTCCGCAGCACCCGATTTCGTGGCAGCTGCACCCGGCGTCACGACGGGGCGCTTTGCATTCTGCGTCTCGGCGTCGGGAGCGACAGGGCGGCACGTCCTGGGTGACCCGCTGGCGGCGTCTGCACCATGGAAAGTCGGGTTGCCGAGCTTTCAGATTGTGGTGAGCCCGCTCACCGCGAACTCAGGCATCACGCGCACCCTTACGGTGAGTGACTTTCTTCGCGATCCAAAGGTAACAGCAGAATGAGCGCGCCTCCTGTGCGTGATAGGCGCCTCAGCATTCGAGGCTACACGGCGATGGAAGTCGTGATGGCGGCCGGGCTGTTTGCAGTGGGCGCCACAGGGGTGCTCGCCATGCAGCGCAGCGCGATCAGCGGCAATTCCCGAGCGCATCGGATCGATGTGGCCACCAGCATAGCGTCCGCGTGGGTCGATCGCATGCGTGCGGATGCCGCACTCTGGACCTCCCCTGACACCAAAGATACCACCAAAAACTACAAGTCGCGCCCTCTGCTCAAGGATATCGTGGCGTCGGGCGCCGCCCCATGGATCACGCCTGCGCGTACCACCGTGCGCGGCGAGAATGCGAGCTTCGACATCAACGGGTTGGAATTGCCAGCTGGGGTAGGCGGGGCGGCGGATACTGAGCTCTGTGTGCAATACAGGCAAACGTGGGTCACGCCCGACCGCATGATGCGTGTCGACGTGAGGGTGTATTGGGCCAATGGGACCACGCAAGCGCAGACGCCTATTGCGGACGCTAACGGTGTTTGCAATTCTTACACCGAGCCCGCCGCGGGGAGCTCGCACCGCGACTACAGCTCCATCATGACGTCTTCGTTGATTCGGGGGAACTTCTAATGCGTTGCGGGCGTGCACAAATCGGCGGGTATTCGCTGATGGAACTGATGGTGGCCTCGGTTGGGGCGATGGCCATTGCGGTGGCCGTGGTTGGGCTGTCCAAGATGTCGGAGACGACGATGCACGGTGAGAGCCGCATCGCGCGCGCTGATGCCGATCTCCGCGACGTGGCAAGCATGCTGCGCAACGACTTTGCGCGTGCCGGGTACATGAGCTCTCCGTGGGCGCGCGTAGGCATGGACCCACTGTTGGTCGGCACGCACAGCGACGGGGACACCAGGTTGGGGGTGTTGACCCGGCCTCCGGTTGGGCTCAACTCCCTTGCTTGTGTCAACCCGATTCGAGGGCTATTTAGCGGCAACTATGCCAGTGCGCCCGGCGCAGGCGGCAATTACTGCACGGTGGCGAACTACAACCGCTTGGCGAGCGTGCGCTACTTTGCAGGGGGCAGCCGCGCATCGGACTTGGCCCTGTCCACGGCGAACGGCATCGTGCCAGACGCCGTCATTCTGAGCGGCAACTACGCCAGTGCAGACGACTACTTTGTGCGCGGCATCGATTCAGCGACGAGCCCTCCCAGAGCCATTGTCACCTTCGGATCGGCATCGGGCGGACGGCTGTTTTTGAACCGCCTAGGATTGATGGATACCGTGCGCTACCCCACAGGTGGCGCGCAAGCCTCCACGATGGTGTCGGCTTTGTTTTTGGCCCCAAACACCACAGCGACCAGCACCATTCCCATCACGGGCATGTACCGCTTGGTCGACGACCAAGGCTACGCGCAGTACCAATACGTGAACGACCAGTCCGCGGCGAGTGTCACGGTCGATGTCACGTCCACGCCGGGCGAGCCGGTGATGCTTGTGCCCCCTGCGCCTGCGGCAGAGTTTTCTCGAGCGAGCGCCAGCGCGGCGGGCGGCCTCGCCTCCGGCCTTATCGCGGTTGGCGCCTTGTTCAATCCTATCAACAGCTTTTTGTACCAAGTGGAGGTCGACCCTGCGTGCACGGTGGCGCCGTGCAACAGCTACGTGCTCACAAAGCGTGCGCTGCGCGCGAATGGCGCGCTGGCCGAGGCCGATGCAACTTCTGCGCATTATCCCGTGGTGCTTGCACACAACGTCGTGAACTTTCAGGTGGCGTTTCGCGTCGCCGTAGGCACGGGACCCGCGTACACCATTCGCGACATCGAGTTCGGCCACGCAGATAATGCGCTCTACAGCGATGTAAACACCACGGGAACCGGGACGCCAAACGTGGGGCCGCACCGGATTGTCGGCGTGAGGTTTCTTTTAGCCGTGCGCTCTGAGATGGCCGATCGCACCGAGATGCTGCCAGCCGTTGCGGGGTCGGCAGTGCGAGCGCGCTATTGCATGGAGGACGCCGCGGCGAAGTGCGTTTCGGGCGCCAACTATACGCGCGTGCGCAGCGTGGTGATGGAAGCTACACTAAATACTGCAGGGAGGTTTCTCCGATGATCAAGATGCGAATTCATGAACGCCGAGGGGCTATTGTCATGGTGGTGGCGATGAGCCTTTCGCTTTTGGCAGTCGTTGGACTGTACGCCTTTTCCACGGCGCAGCGCAGCGTGCGCGGAGCCGGGTCTTTGCGTGGGATGGCGCAGGGGCGTGGCGTCGCCGAGCACGCTATTCAGGCGACTGCGGAGCTCGTCAATCCCAGCTCAGCGCCATTCTTGGACCGGCGCATGGTGCTGTATGCCAATTCGGCCATTGGGACCGGAGAGGCTGTCCAAAAGTGCGACTCCGTGCGCAGGCCTGATATGGGCGACCCGAGCAGCGTGCCTGCGCTTGGCAAGCGTTGCTTTCGGCAAGACCAGACCTATGTGGGCAAGTACATCAAAAACAGCCTAGGTGGCGCGTCTGCCACGCCACTCGAGAACAGTTTTGATGCCGCCCAGGATGCCAAGGGCTCGTACACCGTCGAGCTTTCGGACCCGACCAACTTTTATGTAGGGGTTGCGGGTTCAAGCGTCACGCGGCGTCAGTGTGTGCGGCGCTACACGGCAACCGTGCGAGCCTTGGTGTCGCCCAACGATATCGGCGGGGTGCCCCAAAAACCAAATAGCAGGGTCGGCGCGCGCGGGCGTATCATGACCGGCCCACTGGAGTGTGGGTCATGACGAAAACTTTCACGCGAAGGTTTCTGGGACTGCTCGGCATCGCGGCGGTGTCGGCGTCCGTCACGGCGCAGAAGGCGGAGGCCGCAGGGCCGGCCGGATTTGACACGCGGGGCAGCAAGCTTCCCCCGAACGTTTTGATGCTGGTGGACAATTCAGGATCGATGTCTAGGATGCCTGACAGTTCATTACCTTGTGCTGCACCACCCTGCACGACAAGCACCAAGAACCGATGGCAGTCGGTGGTGGATGTCCTCGGCGGTCCGCTCACTGGCGCTCTATCGGTGTCGCTTGATCGATCGCAGGCGGCCTTCAAGGGCTTGTACGGATCGAGTGTGTACGATGCGAGCTACGGCATCCCGCACTTTCTCTATGGTTCGCCAACCTCGGTCAGTAAAATGTGCACCTATTTGCCGGCCTCCGGGACCTCCGCCAACCTTTTCGAATTTGACTTTGTCGCCGGAGCCAAAGGAAGCGCATGCACACCGGCGCAATCAGGCTATGACGGCTCCTCAGGTTTTTTTGCTGCGTTGACCAACAAGGCGCGCATTGGCATGATGATGTTTGACAGCGACCCGGTCGCCTCGAACAATGAGGCCGGCCTTTGGAGCTACGCGCCGCTTGGCGAGGGGGCTGTCAGCTATCCCGGATGCTCGAACAATGTGCTGGAGGTCGGCGCGCGCAGCACCAGTGCGCCGCAGTGGGAGGGGCAGTTGGTGCCGTTCCCCCCCGTTGAGAGTGCCACCACAACCTCGGCCACCAACCTCGATACGCTGCGGACCGTGTTGCGCGCGAGCCGTCCTTTCGGCGCAACGCCCATTGCGGGCATGCTCACGGATGCGAAGGGCTACCTCGCTACAACCGGCAACTGCCATGATCAGGTGGTCGTTTTGCTTACCGACGGCGCTCCAAATCTCGATGGGCGCCCCGCATGCGCGGGATACGTCCCCGTGCCCGATGCTTCAGCACCCGATGGTGGCGCACAAGCCGCGGGCTACGGGTGCCCATACAAGCGTCCAGAGGAGATTGCGGCGGAGCTGCAATCTGCCGGCGTGACGACCTATGTGGTAGGGTTTTCTGTGACCGGGAATGCATCGGGGACGGGGCAGCTTCCGAACAATGGTGGAGGTACGTTCAGCTCAACGTGCGACGGGTGGTACAAGGACCCGTCTGGGCCGGGAACGCCCGCCGCAATGAAGGCAAAGTGTGATGCACTTGATGCAAAGACAGGGTATTGGGCCGCGCACGCGGCTAGCCCGGACCCAAACTTCGACCTTGGCTCGGCCTGTTGCAGTTTGAATAGAATCGCCGTCGCCGGCGGCACCACGGCCGCGAAGTTTGCAGACAACGCGGCGGACATGGCCAATGTCATCCAGCAGCTTCAAGAGCGGATTTTGGCTGGGGCCGATTCACGCGCGGTGCCCGTGACGTCACCCCGCACGGCGGCCGGTCAGTCCATTTATGGCACAGCGTACGTCACCGGCGGTGGCACGGGGGTTGCGCGTGGCGACATTCAGCGGATTGGTGGATACACATGCGATGGGACGACAAGCACGCCCACCACCATTACGCCGACGACGGAGCGCAGCATCGGCACGCGGCTCGGGCTCCAGGCTCGGCTTCGCGACCGCGACTTTTTCACTGTACGCACCTCCACCAGAAGCGCGACATCGAGTGGGTTACGCGACGCATCGATCTCGATACAACCTGCCAACTACAAGTATCTGAAGTTCAATACGGTGACATCCACATTTGTGCCTGATGTGACGGTTCCCTTAGCGTCCCCGCTCAACACCAAACCAATGGCTGTTTTGCTTCCGGAATTCAATGACTGCACGACATCGTGGCCGGGCGCCGAGGCGCCGCAGCATGGCAGCAGGTATTGCAGCTTCGCGACGTACGCGCACGCTTACACGGACACGCCTAAATTGTTCATGTCTGGGAGCCAATCAAAGGAATTTCTTGATTACCACGACTTGGACCTGCGGGGTGGACGCAAGTCACCGAGTGGAATGCTGCTTGGGGGGGTGGACTACTCTCAGCCGGACTACTTCACGCCGCCAGGGGGGGGAGCCCTTCAGTACATCCCCGGGATGCGAAGTTATAACGGGTTGGACCAAGCGATGATGAGCTTCCTCATGGCAATACCCAACACGGTGGCCGAGTACCAGGGAGGGATTACAGGCAACTCCAACTCCTATCCACAATGTGCGGACGACGCAAGCAATGCCGCGAAAGTCGCGCAAGGCGAACTCGACTGTGCCGCCGTCAACAAAGGGAATTGCAGTAGACTCAACGGCACCGCAATGACATGCACCGGGTTCTATCCTCCGGCCTCGCCGCTAAGTAGTTGCGGTTCGGGGGGAGACACCGGCGAACATCAGTGCCCGTTCAACAACAGCCAGTACCGCTGCCCTGTCGGCAGCCCTACGTGCAACGCGCTTGGGCCCATCGGCAATGCGGTTCCTGTCATTGTGGGGCCGCCAAACGAGTATTTGCCCGACGAAAGCTATCAGGCGTGGATCAAGACACTTGCGAGGAATCCACGCGACGTGTCAAAGCCGATGCCGTCGATCATGTATGTGCAGGAGGGGGGGCTGCTGCACGCATTTGACACGACCACAAACGTGGATCACGTGGAGCTTTGGGCATTTATTCCCCCTGCGATGCAAAGTTCGCTGGGGTCGTTGTTTCACAGCATGGCATACCCCTTGCTCGACACCACGCCGATTGTGCGCGACGTGCCGATGTATATTCAAGAGTCTGAGGTTGGCTTTGCGTCGCTCGGTAACTTGGGCAGCCTGAGTCAGCGCTGGCGCCGCGTGTTGGTGTCAGGGCTGGGGAACCAGTCGTTGTTGAGCGCGCACTCCGGTTATTCGACTACGCCGCGCGGGTACTATGCCGTCGACGTGACGCATCCCATGATTCTAGATGACACGGAGAAAAAGAAGTCTCCCTCTGACTTGCAGGACCTTGCCAAGGTCGGGGGACCGAAATTTTTGTGGCAGCTGACCGATGTGCCGTGGAACAAGCTTGCGAAGTCCAAAGAAGAGTTGGCGACAGCGCCGCCGTCGGCCTTGTCAGCCAATGCGCATCCACTGCTCATCCCGAATGATTTATACTCGGACTACCAAAAGGCCGTCGCCCCCGATCCGAACGTCAACAAGGGTGGAGGGGAGCGCGGTACGCTCTTTGGCGCGGTCACCGGTACACCTGCTGTGACAACGGTTGCATATCGCGACAGCGCGTCTGTGAACTACGCCAATCAAGTCGCCGTCGCCATTCTTCCCGGCGGCACCGACGGCGAGGGCGCGCGGGGAAGCGCCGGGACGTACCGCGTTTGCAGCGCCCGTCAGACGCACGATGTACTTGGCACGGATCCGGTGTCTCATGACCAAACCGTCGGCACGCCGTACGCGCTGCACGCGAGCCATCTATGCTGGGGCCCGCGTTGTTACACCACTTTCGGCGCGACCGATTCTACGTACACTGCCGGATGCAACGAGGTCGTGAAGGGCCGCTACGTGGTCATCGCGCGTATGGACACCGGTGAGGTGATTCGAGTTTTCGGACGCAAGAATGACTTCAAAGATGGCACGTGGGGTGCCACGGCGAGCACCAACTACATCAACCCCACGCAGGAGCAAATCGATAGCCGCACTGTCATCGATACGCCGTTCGACGCTCCGATGACAGGAACGCCGGCAGTATACCCAATGAATACGGGCGCCGTTGCGACCAAGTTCTTCATGAGCGATGCCGAGGGAGTCATTTGGCGCTTTGATATCTCGAGCAACGACCCAAGCAATTGGCGCGCGGACATTTTCTTTGACACCCGCAACCCGTCGACCATTTCCACACCCGAAGATTGGCGACAAGTCGAAGTGCCCATCGAGATGTCTCGCAATGACGACGGCGAGTTGGTTTTGTTCGTCGCCACCGGCGAGCAGAAGAAGCTGACGGACGCCTTGTCCACCAACTACGTCTATAGCTTGACGGAGACCGTGAACGGGCGTGTGGGTTCTGCGAAAGTCAATCACCTGCACGAGTTGCCCATCGGTCGCCGAGTCGTGGGGCCGATGATCGTGAACGACAGTACACTTTTCTATTCTCTGTTTCGCGCCAACGGTGATGGGCTCACATGCCCTGCGGACTCCAACTCGTTGCTTTGCATTCGCCACTACAAGGATGCTCACGCAACACCAAAGTGGGGCGGCGCGCTGCCGGACCCAATGCCCATCACAGGACTTCCCCTCTCGTCTTATCAGG
Source organism: Myxococcales bacterium (assembly GCA_043779025.1). GTDB lineage: Bacteria > Myxococcota_A > Polyangia > Polyangiales > Polyangiaceae > JAAFHJ01. The sequence continues at coordinate 22,939 of JAYWGI010000206.1, read as the reverse complement.
CGTGCCTCGATATGGGCGCACCTGTCCTTTCGGGCGTTGCGCTTGCATCTAGGCCAAGCTGTACGGTGCCGGCCGTCGACGATATCTACGGTGCGCTACCGCCGTCTCCAACGGGCGCTTCCCAACCCGGCATGTCATTGGTTTGGACAACCGGCATAAAGCTATCCGGAGATGTTCCCGAGGTCAAACTTGGGAGCACCTCGGTCACTCAGAGCGCAGCCGCACGACGCACCATCCTCGACTCGTGGGTAGCAATTCTCGAATAGCTGCACTCCGCACACACCCGACACGAAGGCCCAGAGCGCGGGAAGCTCTGGGCCTTACTTTTACACTCTTTGGTCGGGGCGAGAGGATTCGAACCTCCGACCCCTTCGTCCCGAACGAAGTGCGCTACCAGGCTGCGCTACGCCCCGATTCCTCAACGAGCATTCAGGAGAACACACGCCGAAGGCTGCGAGTTATGCACCAAGCGCGAGGCCCAGGTCAAGCTCGGATCGACCAGGGTTTTTGCAGTGCGTTGCAAGCTGCAGCGAGGAGCCGTTGATGCGTGCAAACTGCGCGAGAGACACGTAGTTTTCCGGCCCATGAGCATCTTCGCACCCCGCGTGGCCTTGAGTTTTGCAGCTCTCGCATTGGCCCTCGCAGTGGCGTCTCCGGCCAGCGCCGCATGGCCTCCTGCCAAAGGCGCGGACATGGCCAACCCCGCCAACTGGCCCAACGACCCGGACTACGCCAGCAACTGGAACGCCTTTTCGTACTTGCCGCCCCGGGCCGAAGGCGCGCCCGCGTTGGGCGCCTTTGACATCAAGTTGGGCGCGTCGGGCATGAGCGTAGACCGCGCGTGGGGCTACACCACAGGCCGCGATGATGTCGTCATTGCGGTCTTCGACTCGGGCATCAAGTGGACCGAGCGGGAGCTGCTCGAGAATACCTACCTCAACGCCAAAGAGCTCAGCGGTGCGCACCGCCCGCGCAAGAGTGACGGCACCGTGTGCGGCGGCGCCGGCACGCTTGCCGGCTACGACTGCAACGGCGATGGGCGCTTAACTGTCTCAGATTACATGAGTGATACACGCATTTCGACGCCCGTGCCTGGCGATACATGCTTCACGGACGAGCTTCGAACGACCACCCAGCAGGGACGCATCCTGGGCGACGTAAATCGCAACTGCGTGTTCGACGCCGGCGATTTGATTACGCTCTTCTCGGACGGCATCGACGACGACGCCGATGGGTTCAAAGACGACATCTCCGGGTGGGACTGGATGATGGATGACAACGACCCCTACGACGACACGCTGTACGGACATGGCACGGGTCAGGCGAACGACTCATCGGCCGAAGCCAACAACATGGTCCAGAATGTAGGTATCTGCCCGCGCTGCCGCGTGATTCACATGCGCGTGGGCGACAGCTTTATTACAGATTCAAACGGATTTGCGCGCGGCGCGCGTTATGCCGTAGACCGTGGCTTTCAAGTGCTCGGCTCTGCGCTCGGTACCATCAACCGCACGGCGGCGACAGGGGTCGCCATCGACGACGCCTATGCACGCGGTGCGTTCTTCGTGGGCAGCATGGCCGATGAAAATTCACGGCATCACAATATGCCAACCACGGGCAATCACGTGCTTGCCGTGCACTCGATTCGCCCGGCCGGCAAAGACTACAGGACGGCAGATTCGTACGTGGCGTTCGACGCCTGTTCCAACTTTGGCGGGCAAATGTCGCTCAGCATTTCGGCCTCCAATTGTTCGAGTGGCGCGACCTCCCGCGCACAGGGCATCGCGGGGCTTGCGTACAGCTACTCCAAAGATTTGGGTCTTAACATTACCCCAGGCGAGCTCACGCAGCTGTTCCGCATGACGGCCGACGACATCGATGTGCCCGAGTCGCGGACCGAGCAGGGCAAGACCAAGTACTACTTCTCCAAGCCCGGCTTCGATCAGCGTTTCGGCTACGGCCGCGCGAACGCTGAGGCCATGATGAAGGCCATGGATACAGGGCGCATCCCGCCCGAGGTGGACCTAACTTCGCCCGGATGGTTCGATGTGCTTTACACTCAACGCGGCGCAGAGGTGGTGCCGCTTCAAGGCGTAGTGAAGGCCGCACGTGCGCAGAGCGTAGACATGATTGTGGAGTGGGCGCCCGGGGTGCAGCCCGATGACAGTGCCTTCAAGGAGATCACGCGCGTTAACAATGCACCCGGCGCCGCAGGCTTGGGCGGGAGCACACCGCTGGCCATGCTGGACTTACGCACACTCGACGTGCGGCACGAGCGTGACCTAGACTCGCCAGCCGGTGAGAACGATCGCAGCGTAACCTTCCGCGTGCGCGCGGTCGCGCACTACCCGGGCTTCGACGTGCGCGGCGATGCCCGGCGCGTCGTCAACGTGATCAACGACTCCAGCGGTGGTGACGACAAAGATTTGCTACCCGGTTACCCGATTCAGGTAGGCACGTCCGTGGAGGCAAGCCCCAAGCTCGTTGATCTCACGGGAGACGGCGCCGCAGAACTGATTCTCGTCGGTTCGGATGGCATGCTGCATGCGTGGGTTTCTACCGGCGCGAAGCCCGTGGATGCTCCGGGATTTCCTATTCGCTTAGGCGAGGTCAAGGGGTTGCCCGGAGCGGGCGAGACGTCGATCAACGCGCCCGCAGTCGCGGACATAGACGGCGACGGGAAGCCGGAAGTCTTCGTCTCGACATGGCCCGGCACGCTGTTTGGCTTTCACGCCAATGGTTCTGTGGTCGCAGGTTTTCCTATTCGATTGCCCGCGATCCCGTCGTGCCCTCTCAATGTGTCGCCCGTAGTAGGTGTAGATTGCATGGGCGCGGACGAACGCGTCGCGCGCGGCGCCAACGCGAGCCCAGTACTGGTAGATTTAGACAAGGACGGAAAGCTCGATGTGCTGCTCGGAGCCTTCGATGGCCGCGTGCACGCCTACCGCTCCGACGGGACAGTGATGCCGGGTTATCCGGTCACGCTCGACGACCCCGCTGTGCCAGGTCGCGGTCGCGTGGTGGCTACACCCGCGGTTGGCGACATCAACGGTGACGGGCAGGTGGACTTCGTGGTGGGGACGACGGAGGAGAGCAAGTTGGGCGCCTACGATGGCCCAGTGTTTGCTGTGGACGGGCGCGGCACGCTTGCTCCTGGTGGTGCGCTGCTTCCGGGGTGGCCCGTGCGCCTGTACTCGATTCACTTGTTCCCGTTGGTGGGGGAGGGGCTTACGGCTGCGCCTGTCATCGCGGACATGAACGGCGACGGCAAGCTCGAGGTGATCGTGCAAGTGAATGGCACCTACGCCACCATCTTGGGCGGCAAGCCCACCTACGAATCCGATGGAAAAACGCTGGTAAGTTATCCACCTACGGGCTTCAAGCCGGTCTTTGGAATCAATAGCAAGGCGCGTCAGCCTGACATCGCTGTACCGCTTTTGAGTCAGCCTGCCGTCGGCGATATGGACCAAGATGGCACGCCCGACTTGGTGCAATCCGGTGGCGCACTTTCCACCATTGGCGGTCTCGCATCTCAAGGCGCAGGTGCCCAACGCGGTCAGCATCTGCTCTCCATGTGGAGTGGCAAGACGGGCCGCATGCTGCCTGGCGCGCCCATGGTGATTGAGGACTACACGTTCTTTGTGGCCCACTCACTTGCCGACATTTCCGGTGACGGCTACCCCGAGGCCGTGGGCGGCAACGGCGGCTACTTTGTGCACGCCTACGACGGATGTGGTCGTGAGCCCACGGGCTGGCCCAAGTTCACGGGCGGTTGGGTCACGGGCAGCGTGGCGTTCGGCGACATGGACGGAGACGGCAAGCTAGAGGCCGCGGTGGGCACACGCGAGGGTTACGTGTTCGCATGGCGCACGGTTTCAGACAGCAAGCAAGGTCGTGTGCTGTGGTCTTCGTTTCACCACGACGATCGCAACACGGGCAACCTCACGACGCCACTCAGCGTGGGCACCACCGCGCTCGCGTCGTCGCCACTGGTGTGTCCAGAAGAGGGCGAGGAGGACCCTGGAGTCGGCTCAGGCGGCTCCGATGGTTTTGCGGGGGGAGGTGGCTGCAGCACGGCACCAGGCTCAGGCCACGGTGTCATCGCGCTTCTTGCCGCGGTGGCTGCGGGCTACACCCGTCGCCGCCACCGCCACCACGCGTAGCGCTAGTGGATTTGCTCCCACTGCGCGAGGTACATTCGCGCCTCGGCCGCGTAGTGGGAGTATGGGAATCTTCTGATCAAATCGCGCCAAGCTTGCTTGCCGCTGTTCCAGTCTTTGAGCTCTGCGTGGCACCACGCCAGCTCGTAGAGCGCGTCGTCTTGCGCCTCCACGTTGGCTTTGAAGTCGGCGACTTTCAGCAGCAGAGCCGCACTTTCGGCCGTGCGTCCGAGCTTGCGATAGCTCTTGGCAAGCGCAAGGCGCACGTCGCCTGAAATCTTTCCCTCTGCAGCAAGGGTGAGTGCACTCTCGAGGAGCGTGGCGGCTTCCTGAAAGCGTTCGAGCTTGTGTTTGGCCAGCCCTTCGACGAATTTCTCCTCGGCCAGCTCGGCGCGCATGCGCGCGTCACACAAGACCAGTACTGCAATCGTACCTTTTCCGAGCGATGCCGGTCCCAGCGACGCGTACGCATCGATGGCGTCCTGGTGTCTACCCGCTGCAATCTTTTGCACGAGGTCGGCCACGCGCGCTTCGGCGGTGAGCCTGTCGGCGTCACGCACACGTACTTCTTTGAGCTCATCGCGCAAGTGGACGAGCTCAGCGTTCCGACTCTCATTTGTCGCTACGTTTTCGGCCAAGCGGGCATCCCATGCAATCTTGAGGGAGCCGAAGAGCACCACACAAAAGCTCGCGTAGGCGGCGGCACTAGAGAGCCTCGCCGTGCGTTCATACTTGGCCTGGCTCTTCGCGATGGTACGCAGATCTGCCTGCAGGCTCTGCGCCGTGTTGAGCGTCTTGATCACGCCTCCACGTGTTTCGGAGAGTTCTTTGCTCAGGTCTTGCAGCTTGTGTTCTGTTTCGGACATCGCTCGCCCAACTTGATATCAGCAACTGACGCGATACACACAAAACCAAGCAATGCCCCATTCTGGTGAAGAATGAGGCATCGCTCGTATTGAAGGGTATATGGACTACTTGGTGGTTGCGCTGGCTTCAAGGGCACGAGCCAGAGTCTCGAAACCTTCGAGAACCTTGGCGCGGTCGGCCTTGGGCAAGGACTCCAAAACGTTCCCCAGCGAGGACACTGCTTTGTTGGCAGCGGACTCAGCGAGACGTTTGCCACGTGGGGTAAGACGAACGTCGTTCTGACGACCATCGTCAGTCCCTTTTTTGCGCTGCACCATGCCGGCCTTCTCGAGGCCAGTAAGGTTGCGACTTGCCGTAGACGAATCGATACCTAGGAGGGTAGCGAGCGCCGATGTGGACAACACGCCGCGGTCTGCGACGAGCTGGAGGGTCTCCGCTTGTTGCGGGGTAAGGTCTCCGCCGCGTGCACGCTCGCGGCTGAGGCGGCCGAGGCCGCGGGATACAACTTGAACTGCCTGCGCGAAACGATCTTGTTCAGCCATGATTCGTGCAGTGTATTCTACATCCGTCGCGGGCGGTCAAGAACTTCCGCGCAGAGATCTTCGCAGGCGCACTTGCGCATTTTTGCTGCACCTCTTTTGCAGCGGTGGAAACATGATGATTGTAGCGTCGGGTGCAGCCGGGTTGCTGCGCCCCCCAAGAGTGTGAGAGCTTAAGAAACCGCGCCATCGGCGCACTGGCAAACGCATGAGTTCAAAACCCAGCATCGATACCGGCAACGTGGCTCAGGCCGGAGAACGCCTCGCAGATCGCTATGAGGTGATCCGCGAACTCGGGCGTGGCGGCATGGGCGTTGTGTACTTGTGTCGTGACTTAGTGACGACCGAGAAGGTCGCGCTGAAGCGTTTGCGTTCGCCCGACGAGACGAAGGCTGCTTCTCGCGAGGAAGAAAGCTGGTGGTTTCAGCAAGAGGCGCGCGCCGTTGCATCGCTCGACCATCCGGCCATTGTGCGCGCGCGGGACTTTGGCATGCTCCCTGACGGCTCGCCGTATTTGGTGATGGACGCCTTGCCGGGGCGCAGTGTTCACGAGTGGATGCACACGACGAAGATCCCGTGGGCCGTGATATGGGCCACTGTCGATCAAGTGCTCGCCGGATTAGGCCATGCGCATTCGCGCGGCATCATTCATGGCGACATGAAGCCCTCCAATGTCATGATCGACCTGTCGGCGCCGCGTGGACCGCGCGCCTACATCTTGGACTTGGGCCTTGCGTGGCTGCGAGAGACGCTCATGGACCCGCGGCTGGACGGCGCGGCGCACCCCGACCTGGCGATGCATGCGGGCGCTGGCACCGTCGGTTGGGTCGCCCCAGAGCAAATTCGCAGGGCTGCAACGCATGTGGGCCCCCCTACCGACATGTACGCGCTCGGTTGTATCCTGTATCGTATTCTTGTTGGGCACGAGGTGTTCGAAGGCGCGGCCCAAGAGGTGCTTCGAGCTCACAAACGCACGCCGGTTGTGCCTCCAGTGCTCCCGGAGGGGGTGCCGGGAGGCGTCGCTGCCTTTGTTGTTCGTCTGCTCGAGAAGAAGCCGTGGCAACGGTTCGAGCTTGCGGCCGACGCGCGCGCAGCGTGGGCGGAGTTTCGCCCCAAGCACGTGGCCACGATGGAGGAAACCTTGGCCGCCATCCCTATGCCCGCGGCCGCTCCTTCGTCGGTGATGCCAGAGCAAGGGCGTGCCGTTGCGGCCGCGCGATCGCTTGCGCCGGGCCTGCTGTCCCTCAGACCGTCGCCGATGGTGGCGCGGATGTCGGAGCGTGAGCGCTTGCTTGGCATTTGCAAAATGCTTATCGACGCGCCGGCAGGCGCAAAACGCATGGTGACGCTCGTGGGGCCTGCGGGCGTCGGCAAGAGCCGTCTGGCGGAGTGGTTGTGCGAGCACGCGTTGGAGCACGGAACGGCGTGGGTGCTGCGTGCCCGGTACGGCAAGATTCCGACCGCGCTTGACGGGCTCACAGGCGCCGTTAACAAATTCTACAATCTGCAGGGCGCTGATCGCGCGCTTGTCGAGCAAACGCTTATCAACCGTTGGGAGGTTTCAAAAACCAACGACGCTGAGCTTGCGTGGGTATCGGCAACGGCCGAATGGTTGCGGCCTACCCCGCCTGGCGACGATACGCCTTTGGGCCCCACGGGAAAGCGTTTCATTCTCGACAATCCAGAGCTTCGTTACACTGTGATCCGTCGTGTGCTCGAGCGTATTGCCCACGACAGACCGCTGCTCATCTGGACGGATGACTTGCATTACGCCTCGCAAAACACCTTCGATGTGCTCGCTCGCGTGCAGCGTGAGAGCACCGTTCGATGCTTGTTGGTGGCCACGGCGCGCGAGGAAGCGCTGGAGGCTGACGCAGTTGCGGAGCGGCGGATGCGCACGCTCGCCGACGAGTGGAATGCGGACATCATGCGCCTCAATCCGCTCGCCGATGAAGAGACGCATGTGCTGCTACGCGCCACCTTACCGCTGCATACCGATGCCATTCGAGCGGCAACCAGGCAGAGCCGAGGCAACCCGTTGTTTGCGCTGCAGTTGGTGCACGCGTGGGCAGGTGGCGGGTACCTACGTATGGAGGCCGGGCGCTATCGCGTTCCAGCCGAAGCGCTTGCGGGGCGTGCGATCACGACGGCGGAGTTGTGGGACGAGCGACTACGCGGGCTCAACGACACTTTGCGTGGAGTGGCTTATGCCGCTGCAGCGCTCGGCGATGACGTGCGCGGTGTGGTGCTCAAAGCACTCGCGCAATCTTTGGGGTTGGACCCGAGGGAATCGCTGTCTGCGCTCACGCGTGCGCAGATCTTGCTTGCGACAGGAGTCGATCAGTATCGGTGGGCACACGCTCTTTTGCAAGAGCACTTGCTTGCCCGTCTGCATGAGCGAGACGATGCCAAAGCGATATTTCGAGCCGCAGCCGACGCACTCGCCCTGCATCCCATGATTGGCTCGCGCCGGATTATGAAGCACCGTGTGCTTAACTTGGCGCGCGCAGGCGAGGACGAGATGGCAGCGCGTCTGATGCTCCGCTTCGTGGAGGGCGCATGGTCTCGTGGCCGCGACACGACCGCCACACTCAAAGATCTTAAGCTCGTAGAGGGGCGCGTCACGGGCGTGCTGGCAGCCGAGCATGCGTACTGGATGGCGGAGGCGCTGAGGCACACTGGTAAGCTCGAAGAGGCCAAGGTGCAGGGCCAAAGTGCGCTCGCCGCATTCCGCGAGTTTCATGAGGTCAAGCGCGAGGCCCACTGCTTGCGCTTGCTCGGCCACATCGCCTCCGACATGGGGCAGCCCATGAAGGGGCGCGAGCTAGTGGCGGAGGCCATTCGACTGTCGACCGAGCAAAGCGACACGCGCGGCCGCGCGCGGGCCATGGTGGTCATCGGCGAGATTGACGTGTTGCTCGGTGAGCATGTGCGAGCCTCCAAAGTGCTCGAGGAAGCAGAGCGTGCCTGCGCAGAAGCGGGAGATGAGCTTGCGCGTGGCCAGGGCCTTATTCTTAATGCCATGATCGCCATGGGGCGCGGACGCTTCGATGGTGCAACCCACTTGCTCATCGACGCGCGGGTCGCATTTGATGCCATCGGTTATCGCCTTGGCATTGCGCAGTGCGAGACGGTGCTTGCGCATGCCGATCACCGCGGGCGTCGCTTCGGGGAGGCGCGTTCGCGTGCGCTCAGTGCGCGCACTGCGTTCCGCGAGCTGACGAACCCGCGTGGCGAGGCCGCGTGCGAGCGCTTGCTGGCATTCGTTGCATTCGATGAGGACGACTTTGCTACGTCCGCACTGCACGCAAGTGTGGCTGAGCGAATCTATGACCGGCTCGCCGACCCCTGGGGGTTGCTAGAGAGCCGTCTGCTGCTTGCGCAAATTGCACTTGCTCGAGGCGACATGAGCGAGGCAGTGGAGCTCACCACGGCTTGCGCATACATTCATACCGATGAAGCCGAACCCAGACAGCATCGACACCTGACGCAGGCGTGGCTTGCGCGCGAGCAGGCGCGATGGAGCGACGCCGCCGAAGCCATTGCAGCGGCGCGGGACACGTATCCTGACCCCGCGCGTTGTGGTGATCACACGCCCTTCTTGGTGGAGCGCCTGCGCGCGCTTGACTGGCGCGAGGAAGCCACAGGTTTGTTCAGCGCCTGGGCAAGTGCGCTCGATGACGTGGCGCCTGCATCGACGCTGTAGTGAACGAAAGTGTTGGCGCGTCAGCGCACGCCACGTTTTGCACCTGGTCTTTGGCTTCAGCTTGGTCTATGCGAGTGATATAATGTCCACACCGCAAGACTCCCCCCGTATCAAGAAGTTGAAGACGCGCCGCGCGAAGCAGCTCGCGGTATGGCGCATCAAGCAGGCCGCCAAGGCACCTGAAGCGGCCGCGACCACAAAATAAGTCGCGCCACTGCGTCCTTCGTGAAAGCGCCGAGCGTTATGCGCTCGGTTTTTTCTCTTTGTTCTTCGTCGACTGTTTGGCCGCTTCTGCGCCTACTGCTTAGGATTCAGGTATGGCAGACAAACGCGACGGCAAGAGAGTGCAGCAAGTGATGGCGGCCGAAGTGGTACGCGAAGAAGCGTTTCAGCGTGTATCCACCGAGGTGGTCGACGTGTCCCGCGGTGGCCTACGCGTGCGCACCGCCGCTCCCGTGCTCACGGGAGAGGACGTGTTGCTGACCTTCACGCTGGGGCAGTATCAGGTCGACGCCGTCGCCTACGTGGCGCGTGTCATTCATGGCCGGCGCCCGAGCGACGACGGCCAGCGCTATCTGGGCCTAAAGTTCACCCACGTCGACCAGCAATCGGAGCGCGTATTAAAAAATTGGCTACACAGCCAATCTATTTAGCCTCCGCACTTGCGGGATGGTGTTGCAGCGCGCCCGACCGCAGTATCACCCGATGTAGCCCGGCGATTGCGTACCTCACCAGTCGATGATCATGGAGCCCCACGTAAAGCCCGAACCGAACCCGGCGAGCGCGACCTTCATGCCGGGCTTGAGACGGCCGGACGCCACGCACTCGGCCATGAGCGAGGGGATGGTGGCGGCGGTGGTGTTTCCGTAGCGCTGAATGTTATTGTAGACCTTCTCGTCCGGCACACCCATCAGGTTCTGCAAATACTGATTGATGCGCAAATTCGCTTGGTGGAACAAGAACAAGTCCACATCGGCGCCCGTGATGTTCTCGGCCATCATCACCTCCATCAAGACGGCCGCCATGCGCTCTACAGCGTTCTTGAACACCAGCTTGCCGTTCATCTGGGCCCACATATGTTGCGGCGGAACTTTGCCCCAGCCCTTCTCGTCCAGCTCAAACAATGGACGCTTGGAGATGTCCCAGATGCGCTGTGCTAGGACATCCGCATAACGACCATCGGAACCCAATTTCCAAGTTCGCAGCCCGCGGTTCTCCTCTGTGGCACTCACAACCACCGCGCCTGCGCCGTCGCCGAACAAGCTCGCAACACCGCGGCCTTCCGTCGTGAGGTCGAGTCCTGGTGAGTGCTTTTCGGCTCCGATAAGCAGCACATGTTTGGCCTTGCCTGAGCGGATCATCGCATCGGCGGTGGAGAGGCCATAGAGAAACCCGCTGCACTGTGCACGGATATCCATCGCAGGAATAAATTTGGCTTTGGGACCATCGCAAAGGCCCAACTTCGCCTGCACAAACACGCCAGGACCCGGGAAGGCGTAGTCTGGGCTCAAGGTAGCAAAGAGGATCATGTCCAAGTCGTGCGGCTCGATGGCGGCTGCGGCGATGGCGGCCTTTGCGGCTTCGTAACCCATGTCCGCGGTGCCAACACCGTCGTCAGCAAAGCGGCGCTCTTCGATGCCAGTTCGTTGCACGATCCATTCATTGTTCGTCTCGATACCGAACTTGGTAATGAGATCGTCGTTCGTCACGACCGTTGGAGGGGCAAAGTGACCGGTTCCGGAGATGTAGGCGTTTGGCACGGGGCTGTCTTAGCCGCGCCCTCAGGTGCACTGCAAGGGGCGAATTGTTGGCTGCCGGTTGCATCACGTGCTACGCGCAGAAGACCTCATGAACGTCCGTCAAACTACGCGCCGCGAACGCCATTACGCTGTTGTTTTAGAGTCTGGCTCGCGCACGGATCGCGTAGGCGTGACGCGAAATGTGAGCGCGCAAGGCTTGCTCGTAAATACTCCAAGCCACTTCGCCGTGGGCGAATCGTTGAAGGTCGCTGTGTTCGGGCAGACACCTCATCCTTCGCTGGCGACGGGCCGTGTTGTGCGTGTTGAGGAGACGCCCCATACTAGCACAGAGCCGTGGCGCTACCGCTTGGCGGTGGCCCTCGATACTGAGCTGCCTCTACTCGCCAGCTAGCTTGTGAGTCTCTTGGATGAGCAAGCTAGCGGGCGCGTCCCCAGGGGTGGGCGAGCTAGCCGGTCAGTACGTTGCCGGGACTAGCGCGTAGGGGTGGGGAAGCGTCGTGCAAAAAAGCCCTCTGCTTGGCCCCAAAACACGCCCAGTGTGGGCGCAGAACCACCGACGGCCAGCGCAGGCATTCTCATCGCCCCCCCTTCGTTGCGTGCGACGAGAAACTCGCTGTCTGTGCCATCCACTGCGTTGAGCAGATAGCTGCCGGTAGGACTCAAAAGGCGAGCCTCGACAGCGCCATTTTCTCGCGACCATGCAACGGCAAAGAAGGGGACTTGTCCTTGCCCGCCAACGACGCGCGCCAAGCCGCGCGCGGAGCCACCCCGTGCGTCGTGTAGTGGCGCCAACTGGTTGTTCGGCTCTGCGGCGCCCGCAGCGCTAAAACGCTGTCCCCATACTTCTCCTCCGCTCTCCCACACGATCGCAAAACGACCATCGGCTAGCGCTGCGACATCAGGTTTGGTGGAGGCTGCCGTCACTGTTGGAGCATTCACCCGCACATCCGTGCCACGCGGAGTGCCGTCGGCCGAGAGCAGGCGCAATCGGATCGCGCCTGCGCTCTCCCACACCAAGATCCAGCCGTCTCGCCACGCGACGATTCGCGGGGCGAGGACATCTCCGGTGTCCGCATAAAGTCGCTGAGGGCCAAGTGCTCCGGTGCTGATACTGCGGCCCGAAAGTCCTCCGCTGCCATTGATCCAAGCCACAAATGTAACGTCCGCGGACACTGCAGCCGTGAACGCCCCATCTGGCCCTCCCGCGGTGCCAGATACGGGCTGACCCACGTCTGAGGCCAGCAGGGCGGGCGAGTACAGCGCGGTTGAAAGGCGCGTGCCGTTGTTGAGGTAGAGCGTCCGAAAGCCACTCGCCGTGCGTTGAATCTGCGCAGCCGTGCTGCCGCTCGGAACCGAAACGCACGCCTGTCCTGAGGCGAAAGGCGCATCTAGGTTCTGACGCTCGAAGTCGGCATTGAGCTGTGCGCCGCATGCCGCCCCAGCTGCGTTGGTGAAGCCAACGAAAAGAGTCGCATTGCCCAATGGCCATGAGGTCGCTGCGAGCGAATTGCCTGATGCACCTGTGGTCGCAAGGGCCAGAGACGTGGAGGTGCAGTTCGCGGCGCACGACAGCGGACGTGTTCCAGGGTCCTCACACTGCTCGCCCAGCTGGAGCACGCGGTCGCCACAACTTGCGTTCAAACCGGCGCGCCTCAGCACCAGGCTAACGGCTTTGTCCTTCTTGATGTCGAGTTCGCCGCACGCGACCGCGTACAGCTCACCGCTGGCTTCCGTGCCGCGCGCCGCAAGTACGTAGTTCAGTGGCGTCGGGCCCAAGTCAATGTCCAAGCAATAGGGCGAGCCATCATTGCAGTTGGTGGACGCGAGGTATTGTCCAGGGCGCGCGCCACCCACGATCTGTCCTGTAGATGGATCACACCGAACATCGTCTGCCGCGGGCGCGACGTCCACGTTGATCTGGCTCACGCGGCGAAGAAGCGATTGAGGAACAACAAGCGCGGGGCCTGCCCCCACCGACGAAAACACAGCTTCACCCCGGACGGCATCGGACTTTGCATAAGCACAGCCAAAGATCACCGACGCGGCGAAAACAGGGAAAAGTACGCGGCGCATGTGGAGAACCTACCGCATCACGAAGGCGTCCGCACGGTGAACCATGCACCCCGCACGCAAAACGCGGGTGCGGCCACTTGAATCGAGTCACATCCAATTCTCGGAAAATAAGCGCGTCGAGGGACGGGCGGCAGTGGGTACCCATACGGCAGCAGCCATCGCTCAATGGGAGGGTCGCCAAGAAGAAGCTAGTTCTGTTGCTTCTTTGAAGAGTTCACCGTTATGGTGCCCGCAAAGAATGATCGCTCGATGCTCATACTTTGATCGAAAGGACCTGAGGCCTCTCATGCTGTTTCGCCGTGTTTCACTATTCATCGCCCTGGCTTCCACCGCGGGTATCGCGGTCGCTGCGCCTTCCAAAACGACCGGCGCTAAGTCAGCATCGACGTCCAGCAAGTCCGATGCTGGGGTGCCCGCAGCCGAACCCGTATCTGTGGCCGCGAGCGAGCTGGATGGCGGCCTTGTGACGGCTGCGCCGGCTACCGGTACGCCTGCGCCTGCTGCTGTAGTAGCGCCCGCAGGTCTGACCGCGGCTCCAGGAGTTGACGGTGCGACCTACGCTGTTCGTCTCAAGGACATTGAGGTCCGCATCGACGAGCTCAAAGATCAGATTCGACGCACACACACCAAGCTGTCTCTTCTTTCCGACGCTGTGCTCTCGGCCGGGAGCACCGGAGCTCGCGCTGAGGTGGTTCTAAAGAACGAGATGTCGAGCGCGTTTAAGCTGGTGCGTGCCCTGTTCGTCATCGACGGTGCGGTGCAGTACAATAAGTCGGACGACACCGGAGCCCTCGCGGAGCAAAAAGAAATCCCAATCTACAACGGGTCGGTTCCGCCGGGCGATCATACGGTGCAGGTGGTGCTGGCCTTTCAAGGCAACGGCTACGGGGTATTTACCTACTTCCGTAACTACAAATTCGAAGTGAAATCCAGCCACGCATTTACCTCGGTCGACGGTAAACAGCTGGTTCTCACGGCCACTGCTGTAGAGCGCGGTGGCGTAACCACCCCTGTTGAGCAGCGGCCAGGTGTCGAGTGGGGCGAGAAGGTATCACCTTACGTTCAGGGGATTCAGCCTGCGGCAGCGGCGGGTGGAGGAGCGAAGTGACGTGTGCAGGCCGCGCCGCGTGGGTGGCCTGCGTGCTCGTGTCGCTCTCTTCAGGGGCCGCGGTCGCAGCGCCCGATATGGGGAGCTTGGCAAAGGAGCGTGAGTACATCGAACGCGAGCTGAGCTCGTTGCCCAATCCAAAAGCGTTAACAGGGCCGGGCCTTACGGCGGAGCAGAAGCTGATTCAGGGCGAGCTGATGCTCAAGGGCAAGGATTACTATCACGCCGTTTTGGTGCTGAGCTCGGTGGTGGACGGCTACCCGGGGACGCGTTCGTCTGCCGACGCACTTTGGCTACGTGCAGAGGCTTGTTACCAGAACGGCGAGTGGCTCTCGGCGCGTCGAGATCTCAAGACGATTTTACAGAACAACAGCGACGCCAAGTATTCTAAGCACGGCGCGGTCGCACTTGGTCGCCTCATCGACGTGGCGCTACGCTTGGACGACGCGGCAGGTCTCACTTCTCTTGAGCCCTACATGGGCGACGGCGCGATGCAAAAAACGGACCCAAACTTCTCCTATATCAAGGGGAAGTGGGCCTTTGCCGTGAAGAAGTTTGATGCCGCAAGGACCTACTTTGCTGAGGTCGCACCCACCTCCGTTTTCTCAGCACAGGCTCGTTATTTTGAGGGGCTTGTGGAGATGCGCGCCGCTGCGTCCGCGAAGCCAAAGTCTCCAAACTACGCCGCAGCGATTGATGCATTTACAAAGCTTATTAATGCGCCTGCCACCACAGAAGAAGCGCTCAAGATCCGCGACCTGGCGCTCCTGGCGTTGGGGCGTTTGCACTACGACAAGGAAGACTATCTGGCGGCGACCAAGGCCTACGGTGAGGTTCGTAAAGCAGGGGCCGACCACGATCTCGCGCTTTATGAGTTAGCGTGGGTATACGTGCGCATGGGTGAGGCCAAGAAGGCCGAACGAACGCTCGAGGTGCTTGCCGTGTCGGACCCGACGGCGCCAAATATCGGCGACGGTATGTTGCTTCGCGCCGACCTGCTGCTTCGTGCAGGTGCGTTTCGTGGAGCGCTTGACGCCTACCAGGCCGTGCGCCGTCAGTATGAGCCGTTGCGTTCGCGCGTCGATTCGTTTTTGGCGCTCAACGCTGACGTCCGTAGCTACTATGCGAAGATCAGTCAGCAGCAGATGGACGTTCTCGACGAGGCGCAAACGCTTCCTGAGTTCGCCATGACTTGGGCCAAAGAGGGTCAGGACGGCGCGATGTCGTTTGCCGTGGTGGACGACATCAATCTTAGTCGCCGCATGATGCGCGAGTCTGAGGATATGGTGTTCAAGTTGAGCGAGCTCTTGGGTTCGTCCACGCGCGTGAAGGCTTTTCCAGCGCTGTTTGCCGCCGAACGAACAGCGACGGTGCTTCTCAATCGCATTGCGCAATTGCGGGTTCGGCTGCTTGATGGCTCAGCGTTATCGGAGGAGCAACGCGCGGTGCAAGCCGCAGTGCGCACCTTACCTACGTCGCAGCCGGAGTTTGCGGCGCGCGATGAGGATGCTCGCACGATCTGGAACACGGCATCTCAGACCCTTACCCGCCAGTCGCAAGAGGTGGATAGGCTTCGTGCGCTTGCAAACGGCGTGCGCCGCATGATTCGTGATCGCGAGAAATTGGATGGCACGGACAAGACACGCGTTGATGGTTGGCGCGCCGAACTTGGCGCAATCGATACCGAGCTCGGTCAGCGCCAGGCGTTCGTGCAAGAGCTTCGTCGCTCGGTGGACGCAGGCCGTGCTCGCATTGGTCTTGGGGACGAGCGATCGACCGCGGACGCAAATCTTCGCGCGCGCGCGGTGGATTTGTTTCGTGTCGATCCGGCAGGCGGAAGCAATATGATGTCCTTGCTTACGGCCTTGCGCCTAGACGAGGTCAAGCTTAATGCGTTGCTCGCGGGCTATGAAGAGAGCGTGCGGGGGAGAGCGGAGGCCCTGCGTGCCGAAGTGGAGCTAGAGCGAGCCAAGGTGCAGGCCTACGCTCAGCGTCTCAACGGGCTCGATGGCGAGGCCCAAGACACGGTAGGCTTGGTGCTGCGGCGCAACCTTTACAGTGTGCGAGATAGGCTTGCCAGCTATGTGCTCAGGGCCGACGTGGGTCTCACGCAGCAAGCGTGGGAAGTGCGTGAGGAGGAGATGTACCGTGTGCGAACGCTGCAATCGGAGCGCTCCAAACAAGAGCAACTGCTTGACGAGGAATTGCACGAAGTATTGGACGATCGCGTAGGCGGCGAGGGAAAATAAGTGCACCCTACACATAAAAACACACAGAAGCCCTTGCTTCGTGGACGTCTCGTCGGCCGCACCGTGGTCGGCTCGTTTGCGGCGTGGGTTCTCACGGCGAGCGCCTATGCGGCGGATGCCGTTGAGCCCGCAGCAAAAGACAGGAGCTCGACCAACGAAGCGTTGCTTGCTGCCATCAAAGCGGTTCCGGCTGCAACGGCTGAGCCGCCTGAGCTTACAGCACTCAAGACGGGGCGGAAGAAGGCCCCTCTCGCTGAGATCAAGCCACCAACGCCCGCGCAAATGCGTGCACAGGAATTGCTTCGCGCCGCAGCCGACGATTACGAGCGCAGCGGCAAAGATTACCGCGAATCCATCGCGTCCATTGTGCGCTTGCACTACGATACGAAGAAAAAGCTCGCGCTTTCTGCGCTGGATGCCAACATCGACATCGAGAAGGGTGAGCTATCCACCGCGCGTGATACCGCGATCACTCGTCTCGAGGAGTTTGTAAAGACCTACGCGGCTGGACGCTCGGACCCAGAGTCATCTCCGGACGCCATGTTTCGCTTGGCGGCTTTGCTGGAAGAACGCGCGCGTACTGGTGAAGCAAGTTCCGAAAATCTGGAGGCCAGTCTGGCCCCTGCCATCGATTTGTACCGTCGTATTGTGGCTGAGTACCCGGGGTACAAGCAATTGGCCTCGGTGCATTATTTCTTGGGGCATGCGTACAACGACGCTGGCCGTTTGGACGAAGCGCAGCAGGTCTGGCGCGCACTCGTCTGCGTGAACCGCTACCCGTACGACCCGAAGAAGCAGGACCCAAAGCGTGCCGGCCGCGATCTGATTGTGCCAATGCCTCAGGACCACGACGAGGCTTACTGGTCGACTTGGCGCATCCGTTACAATCGGCCCGAGAGTCTGGCCGCAGGCGGTGAAGACACCAAGTACTTGGACCCATTCCCCGTGAGTTGCAAGCCTATGGCTCAGCCCGAGCTGCTGGCGGGCGAAGATCCAAAATACGTTCCCGAAATCTGGTGGCAGATCGGTAACTGGGAGTTCGACCAGTTGGACCAAGGCTCCGGCGTGGTTCGTGACGAGCCTGCCAGCGTCTACGGTTTCAACCGCGCGGCGTCAGCCTATCTGCGTGCCATGGCGTCCAAAAAACCGCCAATCTACGGCGTTTCCTTGTACAAATATGCGTGGACGCTCTTCAAGCAGCAGCGCTACGAAGAGGCGACTCGGCAATTCGTCGAGCTTCTCAAGTATACGGACGAGCAAGAAAAACTCACGGGCGATCCTGGGGCTGACTTTCGATCAGAGGCGTACACCTACATCGCCGGTTCGATCACCAACGTCGACTTTGTTGGACCAAAGGCAGAAGAGCCGTACATCCCACGACCTGACATTCTGGAGACGGAGGCGCGCACGGACGTGGCGGAGAAGAAGCTGCACGTGGGTGTAGATCGCGTCGCCGACCTGAAGCTTATCCCTCAAGATCGCACGTGGTCCATCGAGCTCTATCGCGCGCTCTCCGCTGAGTACCGCGCGATCAATCAGTTTCAGAACGCGGTCGAAGTGTACCAAATGATTTTGGCCAAGTGGCCGCTGGACCCGACAGCGCCCGAGGCGCAGGCGGCCATTGCAGACACTTACGACCAGATGAATATCAGTAAAAAACCTGGTACTCCTGAGCATGAGGCCATTACCGCCAAGGCGCTTGCGGCACGTACTAAGCTGTCGGATTACATCGGCTCCACACCGTGGACTCAAGCCAACAGGGCCAATGCCTCAGCGCTTCGCAAAGCCGAACGCATGGTGAGAGGGCGCCTGCGCCAGGCTGCAGTTCAGCACACCAACAACGGACGCAATCTTGTGTCCTCTGCGACTGAGACCACGGACGAGGATCGTCAAATCGATTTGTTGGGCCGAAGCCTAAGTGAATACAAGCTGGCAGCGGCGGGTTGGCAGGGGTTCCTGGACCAAGACCCAAATGCGCCGGATGCGTACGAGAGTCGTTACTGGCTTGCCGATTCGTTGCATCAGGCGGCCCGCATCTCCGTGGCGGCACATCGCTTGCATCCCGCGTCCTACCCAGAGCCCACTGAAAAGGAACTTCTCGCAGCGCGTGACGCTGCGCTCATCGTGCGTGATTCCAACGAAGACGATCGCTACCTCGACAACACAGCCTACTTCGTCGTGAGCTTGGCTGACGTCTACCGCGACTTGGCGTATCAGCACGGCGAGGCGGGGCAGACGGGCGGCATCAAGAAGATCGAGAAGCTCGAGCTTGAGGGGCAAGAGGGCGACGTACAGAAAGTGGTCACGACGCCAGTTCCTACGGAGGTTTTGAGGAGCGTCGCGTCTCGTGACGACTACCTGCTCACCGTACCACCGCGATTGGACAAGAGTGCACGCGCAGCGGACTACGAGTTCTACGGCGCGGAAGCCTTCTTCCTGTACGGACAATTCCCCGAGGCGCGTCGTCGCTTCATCGCGATCTACCAGCGCGAATGCGGCAAGACCGACTACGGCTACAAAGCTTGGGAGAAGCTCATCACCATGAGCAACATCGAGCGCGATGTAGAGCAGTCTCGTTTGCTCGCAGAGGCAGAGAAAATCCAGGGCTGCGCAGTTTCCGCCGCGGACAAAGAGAAGTCTGCGCTTATCGTGAACCCGACCCTGCAAGAGGCGTCGTACATCCGTGCGCGCAAGAAGTTTGAGGAAGCGCAGAAGGCACCCGAGGGCACCGCGAAGGAGGCTCTTTGGCGTGAAGCCGCAGCGATGTACGAAGCGGCTCTCTCGGCGGCACCCGGCCGCGATGAGGCGCCCGAAGCGGCAATGAACTCGGCCTATGCTTATAAGCAAGTGGGCGAGTATGGGAAAGCCATCGAGCTCTATGGAAAGTTCATTGCCGAGTATGGCAGCGAGACCAAACTCACGCTGCTGGAGAAGGGCGGCAAAGACAAGCCGGCCGAGCCCAAGAAGTACGCCGAGCGCCTGAAGTACTTGAACGATGCCTTCGATGCTTTGGGCACGACGTACTACTCGTTCTTCAATTACCAGCGCGCGGCGGAGACCTACGAGCGTGTATCTGGCAACCAGCGCTTCTCGGCCGAGAAGCGCAAGGTCGCAGCGACCAACGCGATGGTGCTTTACTCGAACCTGGGGCAGCGTGAAAAGACGCTTGGCGAGTACACGAAGCTGAAGTTGCTTTCGCCGACCGCCGAGGAGAAGGCCACCGCAGATTACTTGGTAGCTGGCTACGACTACAAGATCTGGGACCCCAATGGGTCCGCGGGCGGATCCAACGGAAATGCACGTGCAGCGGCTGAGGCCAGCTTTATTGGTTATTACAGCAAGAATAAGAACGATCCTGCCGCGATGAAGTATGTGGTTGAGGCGGCGTATCGCATGGCCAAAATGCGCAAAGCCGTGGGCGATGCGGCGTACCGTGGTTGGCTCAAATCGACCGTTGCCGCGTGGGAGCGTGGCAACTCGGCAGGCGGCGGAGATAAGAATCCTGTTCGTTCGCCGCCCTACGTGGATTACGCAGCCGAAGCCGATTTCCGCTTGTTGGACGAGCAGATTTCTGCTGCGTACGACGATGATGCCAAGCACAAGTACACCGGCGCAGTGTCCGACGTGTTGGGTGCATTCGACCCCAAGACGGGCAAGCAGAAGTCGTTGGGTAAGTATCAAAAGAACGCGGGCGATGCGGACAAGTGGGACAAAGAATTGGACCGCATCGCACGTACCTATCCTTCGCTCGAGTGGATACCCGCGGTGATCGCGCGTGAGGGTTCTATTTGGGACAAGTTGCGCACGGGCCTCTACGGCGCGACGCCGCCCGCCATCAAATACTTCACACCGAAGCAGGAGGGCTTGCTCAAGAAATTGGAAGACTCTGGTCGTCCAGAACTTGAAGACCAAGCCGCCGCCCTGCGAGACGGCGCACGCGACGGGTGGCGCAAGAAGAAGGAACTTGAGCTCTCTGCGTCCGACGAGCTCATGGTGAAGCGTTACGCTCAGGCTGTGGCCATCGCGCGTCGCTACAACGTACGCAACCCTCAAGTTGAGAAGGCCATCCGTCGTCTTGCCTACTTCACGGATATCATTGGCGATGCCAAAGTGCGCGACTACGTGACGCGCGCGAAGGACCCTGGTGATCCCGCAACCAACCTCACCTATGCAGACGGTCAGTTCGTTCAGGCTCGCCCTGGTCAAACCGTGGTCCCACCTGCAAATGGCGTAGGCATGCAATCTCCGGTGGCACCATGACGATGTTTTCAAGCGCAACGATGAAGCACCTGGGGCGCGTTGTAGGCTTTGGTCTGATCGTTGTGGGAGCTTCGGCGTGCGGTGGTGCAAAGCCCGTGGCGGCCAAAGCTCCGGCTGCGGCGCCTGCTGCCGCCGACCCCAAGGTTGCACACGCCGAGGTTTCGGAGAGCGCGAAGGGGCCCTACGCTGCAGGCTGGAAGGCGTATATAGCTGGCGATCTACAGGCGGCGCGCTCGGCTTTCGAGTCGGCTCAGCGGGCGGATGCGACCTCGCCTAATCCGCCCTACGCCCTGGGTATTGTGCTGGAGCACTTGGGGGAAGCCGCGTCGGCGCGTGCGTCCTTCCGCGCGGCGCTGGTGGCGAAGCCCGAGTTCGACTTGGCGGCGGTGGCCTACGCGCGCTCGTTATCGGCATCGGGCGATACAGCCGGTGCAGATTCGTTTCTGACCGAGAGGCGTTCCAAGTTTCCGCAATCGGCCATCACGCTCGCAGCGCTTGCCGACGTCAAGTCTGAGTCGGGCAACCACGGCGACGCGCAGCAGATGGCACAGGACGCGTTGCGTCTGAACCCAAATGAGGCGTTCGCCATGGTGGTCATCGCACGAGATCACTACCGCGCTCGCAAAATCGATCTTGCCCGTTACGCTCTGCAGGCCGTGCTCGACGGCTTTGGGGATGCGAGTCCGGCACGCGCCAAAGACAACGCGGAAGCCGCGCTTCTGCGTGGATTGCTGGAGCGCGAGTACGGCCGCCGTGCGGCTGCGATGGAAGCGTTTGAGCATGCTTCGACCCACCAGCCCGATCTCGTAGAGGCATTGCTCCAACTGGGCGCCATGCGTTTGGAGGCTGGTAACGCAACAACCGCTCTCGCGGTGCTCGAGCCAGCCGTACGCTTTGCGCCGCGCAGTGCACTTGCGCAGTCCAATGTCGGCGACGCCTATCGGTTATTGCTTCGTACGCCGGAGGCACTCAAGGCCTTTGACGCAGCCGAGAAGCTGGACCCGGCACTCACCTCGGTGCACTACAATCGCGCTCTGCTCTACCTATTCACAGCCAACGTCGCGGGCATGACGCCTGTAGGCCAGGTCGAGGCGGCGATTGCAGAGCTCGAACGCTATAAGAGCATGAAGAATGCCAAGGGCGCGGCCGATGACGTAGATGAGCTGCTAAGTCGCGCGAAGTCTCGTCAGGCTGAGCTAAAGATTGCAGCGGGCGTGGCCGCTGAAGCTGCCGCAGCGCCTGCAGCGCCGGCGCCCGCTGAACCTGCTGCACCTGGTACTGCACCCGCTGAAGCTCCCGGAGCACCAGCCGCTCGGGCGCCGGCAACCCCCGCCAAATGAGGTCCCTGATGCGTCCAGTTTTCCTGTTGTTGCCATTACTTGCCATGTCTTGGGCGCCCCAGGCGCATGCAGAAAAAGGCGCAATTACCATCGCCGAGG
The DNA here is from genome assembly GCA_043779025.1 of Myxococcales bacterium. Classification (GTDB taxonomy): domain Bacteria; phylum Myxococcota_A; class Polyangia; order Polyangiales; family Polyangiaceae; genus JAAFHJ01. The sequence goes on along the minus strand of JAYWGI010000206.1, from coordinate 778 downwards.
TCACCATCGTTGGTCGCGTGCAAAAGCCCGTGGCCGCGGTCGATGTGAGCAAGCTGCGCGCGAAGATAACACTCTCGGAGCTCAAGCAGCCCTTTGTGGATCGTATTGAAGAAGTGATTCGACACCCGCCGTTCTAAATGTGGCAGCTGATCCTTTTGGGGGTGAGCGCAGAGGTCTTGGTTTGGCTTGCGCTCGCTCGTTTGCGTCTGTTGTACGAGGCCTCGCCGTGCAGCCCTGCATTGCTGGAGAGCTTGAGTCGCCGTCCCCCCATGCGCCACGCGCTGTGCGCACATTTGGCGAGCACCGGTGAGCCTTGGGAGTTGGCGACCGAGGTGGTGAAAGAAGACGCAAAACTCAGTGACCGAAACATGTGGTGGATGGGCTGGAATCAGGTGCTTAGCGATCGCAGTCGCATGGCCGATGGCGCGCCGAAAGTTGTATGGTTCCTTTTGGCGTTCTGCTTTTTCATGCTGCTCCAAGATCGCCTGCGTCTGGTGGCTCAGAGCACCGACGTCGGGGCCTCCTTTGATCGGACAGTGAGCTATGTGCTGGGCGTTGGGCTCGTCGGGGCCGTGTGTTGCCACGTGGTGGCGAGGCGCGCAGCGGGTGAGGCGTCGTCGCTACGGCGCGCGCTGCGGGCGCTAGGCGGAGGCGCCCAAAGAACTGCGCTCAGAGCGGATCAGGGCCAAACGCATCATCTGACAGATCGCACTTTGTAGTTTTGTGTGTGTTTGTTTCGCACCTAAGTTTTGTCCTTGTTGCCAAAGTTCTCGCCGTG
>JAYWGI010000205.1:0-6722 GCA_043779025.1 Myxococcales bacterium | reverse complement strand
GCGGTCCTCAGCAGTCGTAATAGAGTACAAACTCGTGCGGCGTCGGGCGCATCCGCACGGGGTTGAGCTCCTTGTTGCGCTTGTGCTCAATGAACTCCTCGAGCGCGTCCTTGGTGAACACGTCGCCGCGGAGCAAGAACTCGTGATCGGCCTCGAGCGCGGCGAGCGCTTCCTCCAAGCTGCTTGGCATCTGCGGCACGTTCTTCGCCTCTTCGGGCGCGAGTGCGTAGATGTCTTTGTCCATCGCGTCGCCGGGGTGAATGCGGTTCTGAATGCCATCGAGCCCGGCCATCATCATGGCTGCGAACGCGAGGTAAGGATTGCTCGATGGGTCGGGGAAGCGAACCTCGATGCGGCGCGTTTTGGGGTTGGGCCCCGTGATTGGGATGCGCACCGAGGCCGAGCGATTGCGGCTTGAGTAGGCCAAGTTCACGGGCGCTTCGAAGCCCGGCACCAAGCGGCGGTAGCTGTTGGTGGAGGGGTTGGTGATGGCCGCAAGCGCCTTGGCGTGCTTGAGGATGCCGCCAATGTAAAAGAGCGCCGTCTCCGAGAGGCCTGCGTAGTGGTCGCCGGCGAAGAGCGGCTTGCCGTCCTTCCAAAGCGACTGGTGCACATGCATGCCAGAGCCGTTGTCGCCGAAGAGCGGCTTGGGCATGAAGGTCGCGGTGCGACCATTCTCGCGCGTGACATTTTTGACCACGTACTTGAACCACATGAGCTGATCGGCCGAGAGGCTGAGGCTCTTGAACTTAAAGCCAATTTCGCACTGGCCGCCGCTTGCCACTTCGTGGTGGCCGACCTCGACCTCAACGCCCGAGGCCTCGAGCACCATCATGATCTCTTGGCGCAAGTTGGCGAGCTGATCGGTGGGCGGCGTAGGCACGTAGCCGCCCTTGGGGGCGATCTTGTACCCAAGGTTTGGGCCTTCGTCTTTGCCCTGGTTCCACCAGCCTTCGTTGCTGTCCAAGTAGTAGAAGCCCGCATTGGGATTTGTCTGGTCAAACCGCACATCGTCGAACACAAAGAACTCAGCTTCGGGCCCCATGTACGCCGTGTCGGCGATGCCCGTTTGCTTGAGGTACATCTCGGCTTTGCGCGCGATGTGGCGCGGGTCACGCGAATAGGGCTGACGCGTGATCGGGTCGACGATGTCGCAAATGAGGCTGATGGTCGGGTACTGAAAAAACGGATCCATCTTGGCCGAGCCGGCGTCGGGCATCATGAGCATGTCGGACGCGTTGATCGGCTGCCAACCGCGGATGGACGAGCCATCGAAGGCCACGCCCTCCTCGAACAACTCGGCACTCATGCGCCAAATGGGGAGCGTGGTGTGCTGCCACGCGCCGAGTAAGTCGATGAACTTGAGGTTGATGAACTTGGCTTCGTGCTTCGCAGCAAGGGCAATCACGTCTGCAGGTGTCATGCGCATCTCCGTAGGTCGTTGTTTCTCAAAAAAATAAAATTTGTAGTGGGTGACCGCGTCCAGCTTGCGAGCGAAGCGGCCAAAGCTAGGAAGGTCGGCCGAGGAATACACGGCGTATTTTGAGGCCGACCGACCGACGATTTGGCCGCTGCAGCCGCAAGATTGGCGTGTGTCACAGAGCGTCTTCGCCGCGCTCGCCGGTCCGAACTCGGACAGCTTCTTCCACGTGGCTCACGAAGATCTTTCCGTCGCCGATGCGCCCGGTCTTGGCGGCGCGCTCGATGGCCTCGAGCACCTCGAGCACCAAGTTGTCGGGCACCACCACCTCGACTTTGACCTTGGGCACAAAGTCCACCACGTAGGCCGATCCCCGAAAGACTTCGGTCTTCCCGCCCGTGCGCCCAAAGCCTTTGACCTCGGTCACCGTCATGCCGGTGACGCCGGCCGCGGTGAGCGCCTCTTTGACATCGTCGAGCTTGAAGGGTTTGATGATGGCTTCGACGCGTTTCATAGCTTCGCAAGCTTGTTCCACAGTTTTGTTTCCAAATCATTTCAAACAGGCAAAGCTCTTGGATTTTTCCACCTATCTCCCCACCCCCGTTGCACTCTTGCATCGCGACTTGTGGATCAAACGCGACGACCTCACGCACCCTCTCTACGGAGGCAACAAGGTGCGCAAGCTGGCGCACTTGCTGCCGCGGGCGCGGGAGCTCGCCAAAACGCGCATTCTTACCGCGGGCGCTGCGGGTAGCCACCACGTGCTCTGCACCGTGCTCCACGCCCGCCTAAATGGCTTCGACACGGCCGCCGTCATGACACCTCAGCCCTACACCGACCACGCCATCGACAACTTGCGCGCTGGCCTGGGCGCGGGCCTAAAGGTGTATGCAGCAGACAATTACCCAAGCGCAGTGTTACGCACCGTGCGCGAGCGAGGCCACGGAGATTTGCTGGTTCCCGTGGGCGGCAGCGATGTGGTGGGCTCACGCGGCTATGTAGAGGCCGCGCTAGAGTTCGCGACGCAAGTGCAGGGCGGCGAGTGCCCGAAGCCCGCCGTGATCGTGGCCTGCCTGGGCAGCGGTGGCACCGTGGCGGGTTTGCTGGTGGGGCTCGCGCGCGCGGGCCTGCACGTGCAGCTCGACGCGGTGCTTGTGGCGGAGCAGGAGTTCGCCATTGTGACCAATGTGCAGCACTTGGTGCGCGCGCTTGCCAAGACCAGCGCCGAGGCCGACAAGGCGATAAGCTTGATGCACCTGGTGCGCGGCGAGCTAGGGCAGGGCTACGCCCACCCCACCGATCGAGCCCGCGCCGCACGAAGCGAGGCCGCGGCGGAAGGCCTCAAGCTCGACCTAACCTATACCGCCAAGACCTATGCCCACGCACGTGACTTGGCAGACAAAAAGCTGGGTCCAGTGCTTTATTGGCATACGCTTTCAAGCAGCCCCATGGCCCCGCTGCTAGAGGTCGCGCCCAGTCGCGACGAGGTGTTGGCGCGCTATCCGGGGCTATGGACGCAAGTGCCGACGGGGGTGTAGCCAGCTTGCATCAGGCCGCGCTCGCGTGCGCAGGCGCAACACTAAGTTCCCGTGATCAGACCCGGAGCGAGACGAGTTGCACTTGACTCCCCTGCAACGAACGCGTTTCATTTCGGTTTCAACGTGAATGCTTACGACGTCGCCGTGTTCGGCAATCTGACATTTCGCAAGCGCAAGCTGGAGTCCTGGCTTGCGGAGCCTGTGGACTCGCGCGCATTTCGCACCATCGCACGCGTGTTCCCCAAACGACGTCATCACCCCGCCCTTTCTGCTCGCGAGATTATCTCGCTGTTGCCGACGCAAAGCGGCCACGGCTTGTTCGACGTGTCGATTGACGGCGGAGAGGTTCGGATTCACGGCCTGTTTGCACAAGATGCATTCGATGTGTTTTGCAGGCAAATCGCAGCGCTTTTTATGAGTGCAGGCGCGTTCGGCGCTACGGGCGATCTGTGCATGCTGGGCCAGGGCGTGTTCGTGGGCTACGGCATCTCAGTTGGCGAGGGCGAAGCAACGCTTTTGGTGCTGTCCGACGACGAGGTGCAAAACGCAAGCATGGCGCCGGAGCTGGACACCATCAGCGGCTACTTCCAGCTTTCCGAGATCCCACATGCGCCAGGCACGCTGTCCGCTGACGACTTGGCGAGCCGGCACTTGCTTGACGTGTCGCGGCCGCGCGGCCTGGGCATCCCGCTCGTTCCAGCTGGTGGCACGCCGGGCGGCACGACGAAGCGCAGCCCGAGCTTTGTTGCCGAGTAACAAACCGCGTGCATGCCGCATGCATTTCACTACCCAAGCAGCGTGAGCAGTTTGTCCGGCGCATCCACATGCACCCAATGCGCTGCATGCTCTAGAACATGCACGCTGACGCGCCCCGCGCTAACGGCAGCGACGCGCACAGCTCTTGCGTAGTCGCCACTGTCATACACGGTGGAGCGGCCGCCAACCACAAGGTGCATCCTACACGCTTGTGGAGCCTGCTCCACGACGGGCCATAAGTCTTGGCGGAAGTAGTCGTCGAGCAATGCGTGAATCACATCGAGATCAAGCCTGAAGCGAAAGTCTCCCTCTGGCGTGGGCACTACATTCATGGCCAGCCACTCCGCGATCATCGGGCTGAGCCCGGCTCCCAGGGCGTAGCTCATAAAGTCCGCACGTGCCGTAAAACGCCGCGGCGCGCCGTGAAGCACCGTCAGTACATGCAACGTGGTCTCCGAGCCATGCGCATCGACGCGCCCCCCGGGGTTTGAGTCTAGCGTCCAGAGCTCGTCGGGCGTTTGCGCGCGCGCCGCCATCCACGCGAGCGCGACCTTGCCGCCAAAGCTATGGCCGATGGCGCCGCGAATGCGGAGCCCCAGCGAGCTCTCCAGGGCGAGCAAGTCCTCGGCGCACGCGGCCACGGTATGGGGCGGCGCAAAGCCCATGCTGTGGCCGTGTTCGCGCAGGTCTACGAGGATGGCGCCCCAGCGCTGCCCCCGTGCCAAACGCGTTGCGACCCAACGCTTTGCAAGGCCACGAAAGTTAGTTCCCTGCCCCATGATGCCATGCACGAAGAACATCCACTGCGTAGGTGTTTCCCCTTGAGGGGCGATGAGCGCATGCGCGAGCGTGGGCATCAGGCTGATGCTCCAGAGCCCGGCCAAAGCCCCGACACCACGCGCTCGATGCGCGCCAAATCGCGCTCAATCTGAAGCTCTAAAAAGCCTGCGCTCTGCATCCATTCTGCAACACACGGAGCCTGCCCGGCACCCACCTCAAACGCAAGGACGCCCCCGGGCGCGAGCCACGCCGGGGCCTCCGCGACAATGCGTTTATAATACATATAGCCGCTCGCACCCCCATCGAGCGCCAAATGCGGCTCGTGATCGCGCACGTCCGAGTCTAGCGTGAGCACCTCCGCGCTCTCGATATAGGGCGGGTTCGACGCAATGAGATCGAAGTTGCCGCGCTCGTTGTCCGCGAGCGAGACGAACAGATCGCTCTGTAAAAAAGCTGCGTTGTAAGCACCGAGGCGCGCGGCATTGTCCTTCGCCACTGCGAGCGCCCCCTCGCTGATGTCCACCCCCAACATGCGCGCAGTGGGGCGCTCTTTCGCTAAGCTCACAGCGATGCAGCCGCTGCCCGTGCACAAGTCCATGGCGCGCATGCCCAAGGCCAATCGCTCGGTGCGCCGCAAGCTCACGTCGACCAAGTGCTCCGTCTCAGGCCGCGGCACGAGCACGCGGGAATCGACCTTGAACTCACGACCGTAGAACTCACGCACGCCGCGCAAGTAGGCGATGGGCTCGTGGTTGCGCCTGCGCTTGACCAGCGCGCGTATCTCTGCGAGCTCGGCGGCCGCAAGTGGCCGCTCATGGTTCATGATCATCTGGGTACGCGTAAGGCCTGTAATGTGCCCAACAATGAGCTCGGCATCGAGGCGCGGAGAACTCATCCCGCGGGCCTTGAAGTCGTCGGTGGCCCATTTGACAAGCCCGCCTACGGTCCACTCCTGCGGCGGGATGGACGGCGCCGCGCCACTTGGACGCGCCGACGGAGGACTGGAGTTTGAGCTCATCCGCTACGCCGGTTCAGGCGCCCCGAGATGCGCGCGCGCATGTCACCACGGCTTCGACGAGGCCTCGAATGCGCGTAAGCTCGGCCTCGCTTGGCGCCTCGAAACGCAGCACCAAAATGGGGCCAGTGTTGGAGGCGCGCACCAAGCCCCACGCCGGCGCTGCGGGCGTGCCAAAGGTGATGCGGGCGCCGTCTACGTCGTTGACCTCAAAGCCCTCGGCGCGAAAGTGCTTGAGCACCTCTTGCACCACCTCGAACTTCACGGCATCCGGGCAATCCACACGCAATTCAGGTGTAGACTGCAACACGGGCAAATCGGCGAGCTGCTGCAAAATGGTCGCATCCGAATTGGATGCAATCTCCACCAATCTCAGGGCCGCGTAGAGCGCGTCGTCGTAGCCAAAGTACCGGTCGGCAAAGAACAAATGACCGCTCATCTCGCCCGCAAGCAGCGCGCCAGTTTCCTTCATTTTGGTTTTGATGAGCGAGTGGCCCGTCTTCCACATCAGCGGAGTTCCGCCGTGTTTGGCGATGTCGTCGTAAAGTGTTTGCGAGCACTTTACCTCTCCGATGATGGTCGCGCCGGGGTTGGTCTTGAGCAGCGCTCGCCCGAACAACACCATGAGCTTGTCGCCCCAAAGGATGTTCCCTTCGCCGTCTACGCCGCCCAAGCGATCGGCGTCGCCGTCAAACGCCAAACCTAAGTCGGCTTTGGTTTCCTGCACGCGTGCGATGAGCGCCTCGAGGTTTTTTGGAACCGTTGGGTCCGGATGATGGTTGGGGAAGGTGCCGTCCATGTCGCAGTACAAGGGCTCGACCTCGATGCCCGCGCGGCGCAAGGCCTCCACCCCAAGTGGGCCTCCGCTGCCGTTGCCGGCGTCGAGCACCACGCGCATTTTCTTGGCCCCCTTGTAGCCGCGTGTGACCAAGGCCTGAAGGTACAGCTCGCGCACATCGATAGTAAGCACAGAGGCCTCGCTACGTGCAGCCTCCGAGGCGTCAGGCACGCCCGCAACAATGGCCGCCATCAGCGTTTGGATGTCGGCGCCGAAGAAGCTGGCCTTGTCCAAGACCATCTTGAAGCCGTTTTCGTCGCCGGGGTTGTGGCTGCCGGTAATCATGATGCCGCCGCGCACATGAAACTCCTGCGCCGCGTAGTAGACCATGGGCGTTGGGCCCACACCGATGTCCCACACGCGCACGCCCTGCGA
>JAYWGI010000204.1:0-6731 GCA_043779025.1 Myxococcales bacterium | reverse complement strand
GCGCGCTGGAGGCGCGCTTGGGCACTTACCGAAAATCCGATATCCGTCAAACCCTTGAGCAGTTTGGCGTGGCTGCCGTCGTGGCCATCGTGCTTCGTTTCTTGGTGGCGCAGCCCTTTCGCATTCCATCGGGGTCGATGATCCCCACGCTGCAGGTGAATGACTTTATCTTTGTGAGCATGATGAGTTACGGCCCCATGCTGCCCCTGCTCGACAAACGTGTACTCTCCACGCTTCCGCCGCCTCGTGGCGACGTCATCGTCTTCGCGTTCCCTGAGGACATGCGAGACAACTTTATCAAACGCACCATTGGCCAGCCTGGTGACGTGATCGAGGCCAAGCATGGGCACCCAATCATCAATGGCTGGGAGGTGCCTAGCTGCAAAGTCGGCACCTACGTATACGAGGAGAGCGGTACCTTTGGCGACTTGTACATGGAGTACCTGGGTCAGGCCTCGTATCTCACCGTGTACCGTCGCGGCCAAGACGCTTACGACCGTGAAGGCCCTTTCCGCGTGAAGGCCGGCGAGGTGTTTATGATGGGTGACAACCGCAACGACAGCAACGATTCTAGGCGCTGGTTTGCCGGGCGCGGCGGCGGCGTGCCTTTTGACAACATCGCGGGCCGCGCAAAGTTTGTGTGGCTCAGCATGGGCAACGATGGCTCCTTAGGCCGCGTAGGCAGCAGCGTACAGGGAGTTGCGGGCCTCCCCGAGCGTTTGTCGCATTTGCGCCCCGATGTAGAGCGCTGTGTGCGAGAGCGCCCAGCGAACACAACGCCGCCCGCTGCCCCGCCGTTGTAGGTGAGCAAGACGTTCCAAGTATGCTGCAAGAGCGCAGCTTGGATCGGTGCATTCCAAGATTGACCTTGTGCTGCACCTGCGTTCAGTATGCAACCGGTCGCAGTTTACGTCCTCACGAGTATTTGTATCATGCACCCAACTAAGCTACGCGGAGCGCGCACGCACAACCTGAAGGGCGTAGACCTCGACCTCACTCCAGGGGAGCTGGTAGCCATCACGGGCCCAAGCGGCGCGGGCAAGTCCACGCTGGCATTGGACACTTTGTACGCCGAAGGGCAGCGGCGTTTCGTCGAGAGCTTTAGCCCCTACGCGCGCCAGTTTTTGGAGCGGTCGGAGCGACCACCGGTAGACAGCTTGGAGCCGGTGGCCGCGACCGTTGCGGTCGATCGCAAGGGCACCATCAAGTCCAGTCGCTCCACGCTCGCCACCATGACCGACATCGAGCCGTACCTCGCGGCACTCTTCGCCAAAGAGTCGCGCCCGGTGTGTCGCAAATGCGGCGAGCTCGCGGTGCGTCGCGGCGGCGCCGAGCAAAGTGCGGTGCTCAGCAAGGCGCACGCCGGCGCGCGTGCAGTGGTCGCTTATCCGCTCTCGGTGCATGGGGCCGAGCACTACTTGGAGCTGCGCGACATCTTGGTGCGCGATGGGTACACGCGGTTGTGGGTCGGTGATTCCATCAAGGAAATCGCTGATGTAGCGCCCTCAGAGCTAGGGGATGAACTGGGCGTGGTGGTTGACCGCGTGGTGCTGGATGTATCTGGCGAGGGCCGCGTGGCGCAGGCTTTAGAGTCCGCGTGGGCCCGTGCTTCGGGGCGCGCTTTGGTGCGCGTCATCGGCCGTGCGGAGCCCGTGGCTGTGACCGAGGGACTTGCGTGCCCCACATGCGGCGGCGCCTTTGAAGACCCGCGAGCGGGCTTGTTCTCCTACGAGTCGCCCCTTGGTGCATGTGTAGACTGCAAGGGCTTTGGTCGCGTGATGGGAGTCGATTGGGCGAAGGTGATTCCCGACGACACCTTGAGCCTCAAGCAGGGGGCGATTCGCGCCTGGACGGGCAAGAACGCGGACTGGGAACGCAAAGCCATGTTCCTGTACGCGGAGACCAAAGGCATCCCGCTGGCGCAGCCCTGGAACAGCCTGAGCAAGGCTCAGCAAAGCGCTATCTTGTTGGGCGACGGTTCGTGGTCCAAAGGCAAATACCCTGGCGTGCAGGCCTGGTTCAAGTGGCTGGAGACCAAGACCTACAAGATGCATGTGCGCGCGTTTTTGTCGCGTTACCGCGCCTACGAATTGTGTGCACTGTGCAATGGTTCGAGGCTGAAGCCGGAGTCCTTGCGTTACCTGGTTGCCGGCAAAAATTTGGCCGCGTGGCACGAGCTCACGGTGTCGCAAGCCCTAGGCCTGGTATCCGCGCTCAGGCCGCACGACGCCCAAGCGCACTTGGTCACGCGGCATCTCAAGTCTCGTCTCAGCTATTTGGAGAGCGTGGGCCTCGGGTACATTGCGCTTTGCCGCCAAGCGCGCACCCTGTCGGGCGGCGAGACCCAGCGCGCCAATCTGACCACGGCCTTGGGCTCCGAGCTCTCAGGCGCCATGTTTGTCATCGACGAGCCCACCGTGGGCTTGCACCCGGCGGACACCGCCAAGCTGGCTCGCGCCATTCGTCGGCTCGCTGATACAGGCAATACGGTGCTGGTCGTGGAGCACGACAAGCAGATGGTGGCAGCCTGCGATCGCGCGGTGGAGCTTGGTCCTGGCGCGGGCGCGGAGGGTGGAAACGTGCTTTTCGACGGTACGCCCGAAGAGCTTGCACTACGCACCGATTTGCCGACGGGCAGGGGGTGGGCCGAGTCCGGCGCGCGCAAGCCCAAAGCGCGCACGGCGGCAGGCCTGCTTCGTGTGGAGGGTGCGCACGTGAACAACGTGTCGCTGGATGCGCTTGAAATTCCCCTGGGCGTGGTGTGTGCTGTTGTGGGCCCCAGCGGCAGCGGCAAGAGCACGCTGGTGGAGCGTGTGCTTTTGCACAACCTGCAAAAGCAGTTGGGCGAGTCGCCCGACGATACGCCTTCGCCCGTAAAGTTACTCGCTATCCCTACATGGCTCAAGGCTGTGGTGCATGTAGACCAGGGGTCGCTTGGGCGCACGGCCCGCGGCAATGCTGCAACCTACACCAAAGCGTGGGAGCGTTTTCGCAAGCGCTTTGCGGCCGAGCCCGATGCCGCAAGCAAGGGCCTGACGCCGAGCCACTTTTCGTTCAACGTGCCCGGCGGCCGCTGTGAGGCATGCAGCGGCGAGGGCGTCGAGACGGTGGAGATGCAGTTCCTGGCCGACGTGCGCTTTGCGTGCCCCAGCTGCCAGGGTAAGCGCTTTGGCGCGGAGGTGCTCAGCGTCATGGTGCGCGGCGTGACCATCGCCGACGTGCTAGCGATGTCGGCCGTGGAGGCCATCGGGCATTTCTCTCCTAAGGGCGATCGCGACTACGTGCTCGAGCGCGCACTCACGCCGCTTATCGATGTAGGCCTAGGCTACTTGCCGCTGGGGCAGCCGCTCTCAGCACTTTCGGGTGGCGAAGCGCAACGTGTCAAACTCGCACGGGCGCTGGCCGAAAACGCGAGCGGCACGCTGTACATTTTGGACGAGCCCAGCGCCGGGTTGCATGCGCTGGATGCCGACAAGGTCGTGCAGACGCTACGGCGCTTGGTCGACGCTGGAGGCAGTGTGATCATGGTGGAGCATGACCCCGACGTGATTCGCAGCGCCGACTGGGTCGTTGAGTTGGGCCCTGGCGGCGGGCCCGATGGCGGCCGTGTGGTGGCCACGGGCACTGTGGCGCAGATCATCAAGAAGAAAACACTGACCGGACGCGCACTCGCGGGCGAGTTCGAGCCGCAGGTACGCCTGTTGCGCTCCGAGCGCGAGGCTGCGCCCACCGGAATTACCGTCACCCGCGCCCGCGAACACACCCTCAAAAATGCGAGCGCGCAGGTGCCCTACGGCGCGCTTACCGTGGTCACGGGTCCGAGCGGAAGTGGCAAATCCAGCTTGGCCTTCGACGTGATTTTTGCCGAGAGCCAGCGCCGATTTTTGGAAACGCTGTCGCCCTACGCGCGGCAGTTCCTGCCCAGCTTGCCGCGCCCGGATGTGGACGAGGTCGTCGGCGTGCCGCCAGCCATTGCGCTGGAGCAACGCATCTCCCGCAGCGGCGCCAACTCCACGGTAGCCACGGTGACCGAGATCGCTCACTACCTCCGTTTGCTCTACGCAAAGGTGGGCACACCGCATTGCCCAAGTTGCGGCGGCGAGGTGCGCGCGCTTTCATCGACCGATCTGCTCAGCACGTTGCAGCGTCGCAAGGGGGCCATCACGCTCTATGCGCCTGCAGTTCGGGCGCGCAAAGGAACACACTTGGATGTGTTCACCTCGGCTGCACGTAAACAAGTGCAGACTGCACGCGTCGACGGCAAGATCGTCGCAGTCGATCCGCCGCCCAAGTTGCTCAAAAGCAAAGAACACACGGTGGACTTTATTATGTTCCACGGCAAGGCGGCCGAGCTCACCGCGGAGCTCTTGGACGTTGCGCTCAAATGGGGTGCGGGGGTCGTGCGTGTGCACAGCGGCGTGCCCTCGCTCGATGCCTCAGCCGACGATCTGCTTAGCACCACGCGCTCCTGTACCAAGTGCGCCACCGCCATCCCCGAGCTTGATCCCCGCTGGTTCTCCTTCAACACCAAGCAAGGCCAGTGCGAGGCGTGTGAAGGCAAGGGCGAGGACGAATCTGGAGGCGTATGCTCTGCATGCAAGGGTGCGCGCTTGGGTCCTATACCGCGCGCCGTCACACTGTTCGGCAAAGCGTACCACGAGCAGGTCGCGGCCTCCGTGCGCCAGATGGTGATGGACGTGAAGCGGTGGGCGTTTGTTGGCAAAGATGGCACGGTGGCCAAAGCGCCGCTGGCCGAGCTCTCGCGGCGCTTGGCCTTCGTTGAACAAATCGGTCTTGGGTATCTCGCGCTGTCCCGGCCTGCCAACACGCTTTCAGGAGGCGAAATGCAGCGCTTGAGGCTCGCCGCCCAACTGGGGAGCGGTCTCACGGGCGCGCTCTACGTGCTCGATGAGCCGACCATTGGCCTCCACCCGCGCGACACGCATCGCTTGCTGAGCAACCTGCGGGCACTGGTGGGCACGGGCTCCACCGTGCTCGTGGTGGAGCACGACGAGGATACCATCCGTGCGGCCGATCATCTGCTCGAAATGGGCCCTGGCGGCGGCGAGCTGGGAGGCCATGTCGTCGCTGCCGGCACCGTGGCCGAGGTGCTCGCAGTGGATTGCGCCACGGCCCGCGCACTGGCCTCTGGACAAGGTGCATTACGCACGCAATTGGGCGACGCCAAGAACGCATGCGTGCTCAAGGGCGCACGCGGACACAACCTGAAGGGGGTCGACTTCCGCGTGCCCGCGGGTCGTATGATCTCCGTCGTAGGAGTGAGCGGAAGCGGCAAGTCTACGCTTGTGCGGAAGGTGTTCTACCCGGCGCTGCGCAAGGCTTTGGGCTTGGTGGCCGAGCCTGCGTTGCCGCATGCCAGCCTGAAGGTTCCCAAGGAGATTGCGCGCGCGGTGGTGGTCGATCAGTCACCCATTGGCCGCACGCCGCGTTCGGTACCGGCCACGTTTTTGGGCGTCTGGGATGAGGTGCGCAAGCTTTACGCCGGGCTGCCTGAGGCCAAGGTGCGCGGCTACACGGCCGCACGCTTTTCGTTCAACAGCGCGGCCGCGGGAGGGCGCTGCGCTCTTTGCGAGGGCCAGGGCGTGATTGTGTCGGAGATGAGCTTTTTACCCGATGTGGTGACGCCGTGCGGCGCTTGCAATGGTGCGCGCTACGAGCCCGCCACGCTCGGTGTAAGATACATGGGGCGCAGCATCGGCGAAGCTCTCGAACTTTCCGCGGAGGAGGCCGTTCGTGTCTTTGCCAACCACCCCAAGATCACGCGGCCGCTTGCGACGCTCAACGCGATGGGGCTCGGCTACCTCAAACTAGGGCAAGGCTCGCATACGCTCTCAGGCGGCGAGGCCCAGCGCCTCAAGTTGGCGCTGGAGCTCACCGCCGGCGCGGCGCACGAGCCGACCGTCTACGTGCTAGACGAACCCACCACGGGCCTGCATTTGCAAGATGCACGCAAACTAGTCACCGTCTTCGACAAGCTGGTGCAGCGTGGTGACACGCTGCTTATCGTCGAGCATCACCCCGACGTGATCTTGGCTTCTGATTGGGTCATCGAACTCGGGCCCGAGGCAGGCGAAGAGGGCGGCGAGTTGGTGTTCGAGGGCACGCCCGCCGAGTTGATGAGGTCCAAGACCGTGACGGCTATCGCGCTACGCGGCGAGGGGTCAAGTTTGGGAGCAGCGGGCCGCTCAAAGCCAAAGTCCGCGTTGGCAGCAACGTAGATCACCAGATAAGCTGTGTAGCGTGAAACGTCTCCACATCGCTCTCGCCTTCTGCGCGCTTGGCGCGCTCTACGCATGCGCCACGGCACCCGTCTCGCGCATTGCCGTGTCGTCGCCGGATGCCGAGGTGCTTCCGCCCATTGTTATCGACCCTGGCAACGTCGATGCCACGCTGGTAGCGGATTCGGGGCCTCCAAGGATCGATGCTGCGCCGCCGCGTGATTCCGGGCCACCCGCAGTGTGCACGGCGCCGCCCACAGCATTCGTTGCAACCCCCGTGCCGGGATTGCCTGCATCCTTCACGCATCTGCGGGTCAGTCCTGACGGGCTTGTGGCCGTGGGCTACGACAGCTCGGCGCTTCCCGCTGTGTATGAGCGTGCCTCAGCCTCCGCGTCTTTTGGCGCTCCCGTGAGCTTTTTGCCTACCAACTACGATTGGGATTCGGGGTTTTCGGTTTCGCCTGACGGACTGCAAGTGACGGTGGTCGAGTT
>JAYWGI010000203.1:0-2489 GCA_043779025.1 Myxococcales bacterium | reverse complement strand
CGACCAGGCCTCAGACTACGACTTGGTAGGCGAATTGCTGGATGAGGCCCCCGCCCCCAAGAAGCGGGCACGGGTGAGTCTCAACGTGCTCACGGCCTAAGCGGCCCCTGCCGACGGCGCACTTCAGTGCCCAAAGCGACTCATCTCGCAGGCAAATGATAGGGTATTTTCTTCCCACCCTTGTCATCACGGGATAGCGTTTCGCGTATGAGTGAAAAGGAAAAGGGCGGCTCCTCCTTGGACATCTTCGACCACCTCGGTACCGAAGCGCCGAAACAAGAGTCGGCGAGCGGCGGAGCCGTGCCCCCGGCGCCGCCCACGAGCACGACCCTGATCCCGGAAAGCGACCCGGTACCGGTCGTGGTGCCGCCGCCTCCTCCTTCGGTGCTCGCCGCCTCGGCGCCTCCTGCGCCGCTTTCTCATTCGCTGACCCCCGCGTCGCCTGCTGTGGCGCCATCCTTGCCCACCAGCACGCCCCCCATGAGCGAGCCTGCTGCGCCTTCAAGTTCCGTTTCCGCTGTGGTTCCGACCTCTGCGGAGATCCCGTCCAGCAAGCTTCCGGCCTCGGCGATAGACACGCTTGTGGCTCATCTCAGCGACCCGCAGTTGGACCTCAAAGCCGACCCGAAGAAGACCATTTTGGGTTTGCCGGCGTCGGGCCCGCCCCCATCGGGCTCGGTCCCGCGCCTGCCTGCACCGACCCCTTCCGTGCGGCCCAGCGTTCCGGCCATGCCGGCCGCCAGTGTACGCCCCTCGCAGAGTGGCATGGCCGCCGTCCCTCCTTCCCCGCCGTCGGTTAGGCCGCCCTTGCCTTCGGTGCGCTCTATGCCTGCCGTCAAACTGTCTTCCGCCACCCTGTTAGGCATTCCTTCGTCGACCCCGGCGTCTACCCAATCGCAGCCCGGGCCACCTGCGGCGCCGTCCACCTCGCGGGCGCTTGATTTGGATCCACAGGTAGACATGGAATGGGACGACGAAGAGGCGACCCATGTGTTCGACAACAAGCAGCACCGCGGCCCGCTGTCGTCCCCGCCCAGCCAACCGCCGGTGACCAAATCGTCGCCACCCGCGCTGCCTGCTTCGGCGCGCTCCACACCACCGGCTTCGCCGCAAAGCGTGCGGCCTGCACATATTCCTTCGTCGCCCCCAAGCGTGAAGCCCGCCGCATTGCCCAGCGGATCGCTGGCTGCCGCTGGAAGCGTCGCCCCAGCCCCAGTCAAGGTCGTTCCCGTCGCGCCTCCCACGGAGCGCACGTTGGAACCGCCCGCAACCCATTCGCCGCGGTCCGAAACCGTTCCGCCCGCGCGCATCGTTGAAGCTCAAGGAAATGCCACGCGCGGCTTGATGCTTGGGCTGATTGCAGCCATCGTCGCAGGCGGCGCGCTCATGTACACCCTCACGCCCAAGCGCGGTACATTGCGAATCGAAGTCGCCAGCGCGGACGGACGCAACTTAGACCGTATCGACGGCATGGTGGACGGCAAGCACGAATGCGACACCGCCCCCTGCCTCATCAAAGACCTCGATTTGGGCGAGCACGTGATCAAGGTGTTTGCCAACGGCTACGACAAGCCCGAGGAACAAGCCATCAAAACGACCAGCGGTGAGACACGCGTTTCGATCGTGCTGCGCTCCCCGATCCGAAAAGCCAATGTGCATCTAGGAGACGCCCCCGCCGGTGCCAAAGTCGTGCTGCTTGGCGGCGACGAGCGACGCGAGGTTTCGAGCTTCCCAAACGATGTGAAAGACCTGGACCCAAAGGTTGCGTGGACAGTTGTGGGCACGCTCCCCGGTGCGCCCGAGCTACGCATGCCACTGTCGCTCGCTGCTGGCGAGACGCGTGAGGTACTCTTGCCCTTCGCTCCGACCGCCGTTGACTCAACGCCCGTACGCTCAAGCCCCGCGCCCGCCCCCCGCACGCCCCCCCCCCCTGCGCTGCGCCCTGCCGCCGCTGCGGCGCCGACCCCTGCCGCCGCTGCGGCCGCGGCTGCGGTGCCGACCCCTGCCGCCGCTGCGGCCGGGGCCGCGGCTGCGACGCCCGCCTCGGCCGAAGCCACCGGTCCGGCCACGCTCAATCTCAACTCCATTCCTGCCTCCAACGTGGTGCTGGACGGCACGCCGATTGGCCCGACGCCCAAACTTGGTGTCAGCGTTACCTCAGGCAAGCACACGGTGCTTTTTATCAACTCGGAGCTCGACCTCCGCAAGAAGGTCGACTTCGTTGTCAAACCGGGCGAGACGAAGACCGTCGCACAAAAGCTTACGCCGTGAATTCCACTTCAACATCAAAATGATGTTGGCCCTTTGGCCTTGCGTGCCGGACACTTACGTAACGCATCCATGAAAGCACCTCGCGGTTTTACCATTATCGAGCTCATGATCGTCGTCGCGATCATAGGGATTCTTTCTGTGCTCTCCATCACCGGTTACAAAAAGGTGTTGAGCAAATCTCGCCTTGCCGAAGGTCACAATGTGGTGAGCGGCGTCAA
>JAYWGI010000202.1:0-6757 GCA_043779025.1 Myxococcales bacterium | reverse complement strand
GCCGTCCGGCATTGCGAATGGAGTCGCCGCGTTGGCGCTAGGAAAGGGCCTCGATTTGCAAGCTTGTCTGGGCAACTTGGATTGGAACCCCGCCACGGGTTACATTCTGGCCAACGCCGAGACCTACTGCGGTGCGTTCAGCTCGCGCCGTGGCCATGTCGCGCCAACCGACACCGGCCTCGTCTATGCAACGCGCATAGGCAAGATGGTGTCAAACGACGATGGCCGCGAGCTCACCAGCCTTGGCGACGAGGACGTGTACCCCGAATGCTTCTGATCCCAAACCTTAAGAACGCCGCACTCCTCCGGGGTGCGGCGTTCTTTTTGTGTTCGTCGCCCGCACACGCGGCTCAGATTTCCACCGGCAGCGAAGCGCTGGCGGGCAGCGAAACGCCGCGTGAAACGCCCACGGTGGCCTTATGCTCGGGAGTTTCGGCATTGGACTGTCAGCTGCTCTGCAGCGGCGTGATGATCTCCCCGCATGTGGTCCTCACCGCGCGGCACTGCGCGCAGGCTGTGGCCAACGACTCGGTGCGGTGCGACAAAGACGTGTTCACGCCCGTGCTTTCCAAACCTGAACGAATCTGGGTCACGGGAGCGGCAAGGCCTCTCGCAAACTCGCCCCAAGTACAAGGCCTAACATGGACCATCCCGCCGAGTTTGAGCTCCTGCGGTGACGACGTCGCCCTGCTCGAACTGAAGGGCGACCCAACCTGGGGCAAGTGGACCGCGGAGCCCAGCTTTGTAGACAACCTCACCCCCGCCGAAAAATACGTTGCCGAAGGCTACGGCCCCACCAAGTCTGGCGGCGGAGATGGCAACCGCCGTCGCGGGCTACAGACCAGCCTGCTCTGCAGTGACAACCGCACGGCGTGCAAAGGAGTTGGCGATGGCGAGACGTTGACCGCGTCGGAATCGGTCATGGACCTCACGGTCTGTTCTGGTGACTCGGGCGGCCCTCTGCTCAATGCGACGCGCGGCCTCGCGTACGGGGTCCTTTCGCGGGCATTCGACTCGACGGGCTCCTGCGGCCTTGGTGTGTACCAGCGCCTAGGAAAACACAGACGCCTGATTGCGCGCACCGTAGTTGCCGCGGAGGCCAAGCGCCAGGTGGCGGCGCCCGCATGGGCCACCGCAGTCGCGTCGTCGAGCAACGCTCCGCCCAAAGCTCTTGGAGAGATCGGCACCCCATGTGATGGCGCGGAAGATTGCCCGGGTGGTGCGTGTGTCTCGTTTGATGGGCGCCTCACCTTGCAGTGCGCGCCAGCGTGCAACGCAGGCAGCTGTGGGTCTGGCCAGGCATGTAAAAAATCGGACGTGGGTGAACACTGTGCGGTGCAGCCCCCGGCCGCAGATACGGGTTGTACTACCGCGGGGGGGACTTCAAACGAAGGCACTACGACGCCGTGGCTGGTCGGGATGCTTGCCCTACTCGCACTGGCCAGGAAACAATCATGCGCATGAACTTAGGTACTCGCTTTGGTGTGATGTCGCCGCGGGCGACACTGCTGCTTGGAACCGTTTCGCTCGTAGCCTCGCAGGCCTCCGCGCATCCGGTGCAATGGGTCGAAGCGATGGGCGAGGGTTCCACCGCTTTGCTCTCACCCAATACAGGGGTAGCCAGCGTGTTCTTCAGGCCGGAGCCTGGCCTTCCCCTTCCGGCCGGTTCGATGCTCTTGTGGAGCGGCTATGCAGCATGGCGCGGGACACGTGGCGAACTCGCTGCCGCGAAGCTGCCTGCAAACGCCGAAGTTCAAAGCGTGCTGCGGCCCACCATGAATGCGGCCAACGGCGTCATTCGAAGCACGGCCGCGCACGATGCGGGCATTACTGGCCGCGGTGTGGTGGTGGGCGTGGTGGACTCGGGGCTTGATCTTAAGCACAAGGATTTTCGTGATTCACTGGGCAATTCGCGTGTAAAGTGGCTTTTGGACTACAGCCAAACTCCCGCGGGTCTGCACCCCGAACTCGAAGCGCGTTACGCAGTTGTAGGCATCACCAAGAAGCTCATGGGCGCCGTGCTCTCCTCGGAGGACATCGCGCGCTGGGAGCGCGACGGGGCGCCTACAGGTTGGGTGTTGCCGGAAGACATTGAGGGGCACGGCACCCACGTCACAGGCATCGCCGCGGGAAGCAAAGTGACGGGGAGCGCCTTCTCCGGCGTCGCGCCAGAGTCGGATCTCGTCATCGTGCATGGCAGTATCGGAGGCGCGGCAGAAACCGAAGTGATCGTGCGCGGCACCGCATTCGTGTTCGAACAAGCGGACGCGCTTGGGCGCCCCGCCGTCGTGAACCTTTCGCTCTCCGACGACCTAGGGCCTCACGATGGCACGGCGCCTTTGGAAGCCCTTCTGGCCGCGCAGGTGGGCCCAACCCACCCTGGCCACGCCATTGTGGTTGCTGCGGGAAACAGCGGCCTGCCCTCAAGTGGTCACCACCAGCGGGTCTTTGTTTCTGGTGGCACCACCATACTCGTGCCGGTGGTTCAGTCATTGGCCGTCAATTCGGGGAATGCGCAGATCTATGTGCTTCCCCGCAAGGCCGGCAGCGTCAAAGTCGGCCTTGAAGGGCCAGGCGGCATACGCATCACCCCCGTTGCCGCGGGCGGCGTCGGAGTACAACAGCTAGCCAAATTGCAGGTCGGCGTGGTGTATACACGTACCAGTTCGGCATCCAAGATTCCGGAAGGAAGCCAGGCGGCGTGGGTCGCTTGGACGGGAGCTTCGCCGGCAGGTACCTACAATGTAGTGCTCGAGGGCGAGGGGCTAGTAGATCTCTACATGCAAGCCATTGGCACCGACCCGCCCTCCATCTTCGCCAACTTTGCGGATGGAGTGCGCGAGGGCTCCGTCGGCTTGCCTGCTACGCATCCCGACATGATAGCTGTGGGTTGCACGGCGCTGCGTACAACATGGAACAACGTGCTCGGTCTAAAGGGACTGACCGAGCGAAGTCGACTTGACGACGAAGGCGGAGCCGTTTTGGGAGTCTACGCGGGTCAGCCGCCTGAAGTCGGCCAGATCTGCTCTTTTAGTGGGGCCGGACCCACACTGGCTGGCATCCCTCGGCCTGATATCTCAGCCCCCGGCTTCGCTGTTGCGTCGGCGATGTCGGCCAAGGCTGACCCACGCGCCAGGAAGGGGTCCGACCTCTCCGATTCGAGCTGCCTCGCCAACCCCAAAGACCCAAAAGGGATCGCCGCGTGCGGCGTGGTGGACGCGACCCATGTCATCCTGTCTGGCACCTCGATGTCATCGCCGATGGTGGCGGGGGCGGTGGCATTGTTGCTCCAGGTGGACCCTACGTTGACCCAGCAAAAGATCAGGGCTCTTCTGCAAGCAGGGGCGCAGCCGTTTCGCGGCCCCGCGCCTTTCTTCGCGCAATCGGGCCCCGGCGAACTCGATGTCGCAGGCTCGCTCTTGGCGTTGCAGCGCTCAAAGCAGCCTGTGGAAGCGCTGCCCGACGGAAGCAAGAGTTGGATGCGACCGTCCGATGACTATGTGGATTCGAGTGGCGCCACGCCTGCAACGCTGCTCGTAGAACTGCGCACGGCCGATGGCTCGCCCGCCGATTTGTTCGACGCGACGCGCTTGACCATTGGCCTCAGCGACGGCGCCGGGGACCGCAACTGCGTATCCGAACGTCTTGCACCCGGCCTGTGGAGATGCGTGTATTCCGCACCAAAGAACACCCCGGGCCCCGTGACGTTCTCCGTCGCACTGGATGGCAAGCAGCTTCTGACTCCGCTCACGCTGCGCTCGGCCGCAGACCCGTGGACATCCCGCTACGCGACCAAGCTGCTGTCGTCTTGCAGTTTCGCTCCGTCCACCGATCACCGCCGGGAGCCCACCGTTTGTCTCGCCTTTGGCCTTCTCGCTCTCGCGCGGTTGCGTTCCTCCAGGAAAAAACAATGAAGCACACACTCTCACTGCACCTACTTCTTGCCTCCGCCAGCCTGTCGCTCACTGCCGCTGCAGCCGGCGCGACAACGGTTCCAGCGACGCCGCCGGCAGCAGCGACTCTCGTCCAAACGGCCGCGCAAAAGGAGGGCGCAGCCCACTACGATCGCGGCGTGGAGCTCTACCAAACAGCCGACTATCCGTTGGCCTTGGCCGAGTTCGAGCGCGCCTACGAGCTCACCAGAAACTACAAGATTCTCTACAACATCGGCAACGTGCAGTTTCAGCTTGCCGCCTACGGGCGAGCGCGCGTGGCCTTCGAGAGTTACCTCGCCGAGGGTGGCGCCGAAATCCCAAGCGCACGGTTGGCTCAGGTCCGCAAAGACTTGGCAGACTTGGCGATTCGGACGGCAAAGGTCACCCTGATTGTCGAGCCTGCGGGCAGCGAAATCCGCATCGATGGGCACCCAGTGGGCGTCTCGCCGCTTGCTATGCCCGAGCTTGTGGACGGCGGCACGCGGCGCGTTGTGGTCTCCAAAACGGGCTACAGCAGTGCCGAACAAGATGTGCGCGTGGTGGGCGGCGACGAGCGCACGGTCAAAATCACACTCACCAAGGTCGTCGTTGCACCGCCGGTGGTTGCAAGGAGCAACAACCTGTGGATCGGGTGGGTCGCAACGGGTACGCTCGGCGCGGCCACGATCGTGTCGGGTGTGCTGTGGGCTGGTGCGGACACCAAACTCACCGAGCTCAAAAACTCGGCCAGTAGCCCGCTAGAACGCTCGGACCAAGCACGCGCAGTGAACACCTACTTTTGGACCACTGCGATTTTGGGTGGTGCGACCTTGGTGGCGGCTGGCACCACAACGTACTTCGCGCTTAGTTCTTCGTCCTCGAGTGACAACAAGGCGGCCACGCTGCGGCTCTCGCCAGTCTTGGGAGGCTTGCGACTTGATGGTACGTTTTGATGCGAGCTGAACACGTGCGCATCGCGGCGGCGGCGGCACTAAGCACGGCACTCGTGGGCGCATCGACGCCCGCCTACGCCTGCGATCCGTTTCGCGACGCATGCGTGGACCGCGACGCCCGTTGGAACTCGGCAGCGCCCTCTGCCGTGGTTGGGATCGGCAGTGCGGCGGGCATCGCGAGTGCCGCAGGCCCACGTGAATGGGTTTTGGGGCTTCAGCTTGGGTACGTGCATCGCCCGTTGCAGCTGCTGTCGCCGACGCCCTCACCCCGCACGCCGACCGCGGTGGATGCGCTTCGCGGCGCAGTGGATACAGAGCTGCAATTTGGGCACCAGCGCGGGCGCTTGTTCCTTGATGCAGCGCTCGGCGCCACCGTCTGGCAGGACGGTCGCGGGGTGCAATCCGCCGTGGGCGGCCCCGAGCCCGGAAGCACCGCGCTGCGCGACGCCAGAGTATCTGCGCAATACACGATTCATGCCGACGCCCGCGTTGCGGTTGCGCCGCGCCTTACGTTGAGCCTTCCGATAGGGACGCGCGGCGTATTCCGAACCGAGGGCAGCGTGGGCGCCAGCGCTTCGCTTCTTGTGGCGGCGCACCAGAAAGACTGGGATCTCGCAGCAGAGCTCGGCGCGCGGCTGAGGCCTTTTGCTGAATCGAGCGCTTTGGGCGTGCGCACAGACGCCCAAATGGTGGCGCAATTCGGCTTGGCCCGACGTTTGGGCGGCGCGTTTGAGAGCACGGTGTCGGTGTCGCTCTTTGCCGCGCCCTCGCTGGTCGGTCAGAAGTGGATTCGCCAAAGCACAACGGGCGAGCCCATCGCAACGCCATCCCATGTCGCCTGGGTGCCTGCCGAAGCGGCTCTAGGCGCGCAGTTTTGCGATACCAAGGCCTGCACATGGCGCCTTACGCCGGAAGTGGGCGTTGCGCTACCCGTAGGCCAGAGTGCACTGAATGTTGCCGCACCATGGCGTGCGGCAGTCGCCCTGAGCTGGACGCCCTGAGTCGACCGTACGCATCGCGGCGCCGAAAAGCACAGGAGGTCCAAGTTGTACCGCACGGAGTACAACTTGGACCTTCAAGCGTTCGAGGACTCAGCCATCAGCGCAGCTCAACAACGAATTCGCTGACAATTTGACGCACGGCTAGCCTTAGAGCCGTTGGCACGCCGCTTGCTTAAACATCTGTGCCAAGGCAAGACGCCAAGGCAACCATGTCTCAAGCCTCCAGTTCTGGGGGCACTAGGAGGTTCCCATGAACAAGCAAATCGTATTGTCTTTGGTCGCTGTGATGATGTCCGCCGGTGTTGGTTGCGCGACGCAGAGCACCGAGAAGTCACCGGAGCAAGTCATGGAAGCGCTGCGACTGGAAGGTGCAACCGAGGTGACTCAGAACGCCTCAGAAGCCGGCAACACGATTTGCTACAGGCCGAGGACTTGCAAGGCGGGCGAAGTTTTGGTCTGCTGCTTTGTCCCTGGTGACGAAGTTGACACGTGTGGAAGCCCCCAGTGAACCCAGCCGTCGATTCGCTGCAAACAAGAGAGTTGGAGACACGAAGAATCGGCTCGGTGCCTGCCTGATACGCAATGTTCACGCTGCTTCGTAACCAACGGAACCGATGCGTAGAACGCATGTGTACGGGGCAAGGCAGCGACCCGCAAACCAATAGGCGAAACCGCCGCGATGCTTACTACGAGCATCGCGACGGTTTCGTGTTTTGTAAACGCAGCCCCGTGCCATGGCGATGTCCTTGTTAACAACCCATCTGTTCTCTTTGCGCGCTCCGGCCCCGCCTTCCCACTTGGCCCCGCACCGGCGATCGGCGCATAGTTCAGCCCGTGCCTATAGACCCCGACTCCAGCATTACCGAACTCGATGTCGAGGACGCTGCCA
>JAYWGI010000201.1:0-2495 GCA_043779025.1 Myxococcales bacterium | reverse complement strand
GCTGTTGCGCGACGTGTTCGTTTTCCCAAAGCACCACGCATTGCGAGCATTCGGAACGTGCCCTCCGTGGGCTTGTTCGGGCTTGCGGAGAAAAGAATCGCCCGCGTCACAGCCAACCAATCCTTGCCCTTGTGTGCGCCGCCGACTAGGTAGCGCCGACCTCAATGAGCACAGAACTCCTCCGCAACGTCGCCATTGTCGCGCACGTCGACCATGGCAAGACGACCCTTGTAGACCACATGCTCCGGCAAGCGGGCACGTTCCGCGAGAACGAAGCCGTGGTCGATCGCGTGATGGACTCAAACGACCTCGAGCGCGAACGCGGCATCACCATCTTGGCGAAAAACACGTCCGTTCACTACCTCGCGGACGACGGCAAGACGTACAAGATGAACATCATCGACACGCCGGGCCATGCCGACTTCGGCGGCGAGGTGGAGCGCACGCTCATGATGGCAGATGCTGTCATTTTGCTGGTCGATGCGGCCGAAGGCCCTCTGCCCCAAACACGCTTCGTGCTCAAGAAGGCACTTGACCTTGGATTCCCCGTCATCTTGGTGATCAACAAAATCGACCGCGGCGACGCGCGCCCCGACGAAGTCCTGAATGACGCCTTTGATCTGTTTTGTGACCTTGAGGCCACCGACGAGCAGACCGATTTCCCCGTCATCTATGCCATCGGCAAGCAAGGCATCGCGAAGACTTCGCTTGAAGATCCTTCCACGACCCTGCGGCCGCTGTTTGAGCTCATCGTCAGCAAAGTCCCGGCGCCCAAGGCGGACAAGGACGGCCCGCTTCAGATCTTGGTCAACAACCTCGATCACGATGATTACACCGGGCGCTTGGCCATTGGCCGCGTCACATCAGGCACAGTCAAGGCCAACCAGTCGGTGGGCATCATCCGTGAGAGCAGCACAGTCAAGGGGTCTATCAAGGTGCTTTCCACCTACGAAGGCCTTCGTCGCGCGCCGACCCAAGAGGTGTTCGCGGGCGATATCGTGGCCATCGCCGGCATCGAAGAAGTCTTTGTGGGCGACACCATTGTCGACCTCAATTCCGGCTGGGAATCACGCGGGTTGCCGCGCATCACGGTGGAGCAACCGACCATCAAGATGCGTTTGGGCGTCAACACATCCCCGTTCGCCGGCAAGTGTAAAGCCTCCAAGTTTCTCACCAGCCGCCAAATCCGAGAGCGCCTCATGCGCGAAACCCGCCGCAACCTGGCGCTCCGCGTGGAGGATACCGACAGTCCAGACACGTTTTACGTGCTTGGACGAGGCGAATTGCAGCTCGCAATTCTCGTAGAGACGATGCGCCGGGAGGGATACGAGGTGCAGCTGGGCAACCCCGAGGTTGTGACCAAAGTGGTCGATGGACAAACCTGCGAACCCTACGAGGCCGTTGTGGTGGACGTGCCTGACACCTACATCGGCATCGTCACCGAACGATTGGGCGCTCGCAAAGGCCGCATGACCAAGATGAGCAACCCCGGCTTTGGCCGCGCGCGCTTAGAGTTCCGTATTCCCTCACGCGGCCTTATTGGCTTCCGCGGAGAGTTCCTCACTGCCACGCGCGGTACGGGCTTGCTCAACACCAACTTCGACGGTTGGGAGCCCTGGGGCGGCTCGATGATCAAGCGCATCAACGGCGCCATCGTCTCCGACCGCATGGGTCAGTCGACGCCCTACGCACTACACCACTTGCAAGCGCGCGGCTTCTTCTTCATGTCCCCCGGCGTAGAGGTCTACGAGGGCATGATCATCGGAGAGCACAACCGCCCGAGCGACAGCGATGTAAACGCTGTACGTGAGAAGAAGCTCTCGAACGTGCGCACGGCCGGCAAGGACGAGAACGTACTTCTCGCCCCACCCAAGATTTTGAACATCGAGACTGCCATGGAGTGGATCGACGCCGACGAGCTCGTCGAAGTCACGCCGGACGCCGTGCGCGTGCGAAAGCAGATCTTGCAGATCAACCGTCGTCCGCGCCGCGTTGATGCGATCGACGACGCGCAATCCGTCGACGACTGAGGTAGCCGATAAAGAGCGCGAGAGCGCTTTGGGAACCCTGTCCGGCGCAATGCAGGAGGCAGGGTTTCTTCCTTTTGTCGCAGCGCAATGGATTTTGCTGCGCGCGCGTCCGCGGTTCTTGCCGAATGCCACCCGGCGCGCGTACCCTCCAGGCGTGCTCAAGGACCAAATCCTTTGTGAGAAATACAAGATCGTCCGACGCCTTGGCCAAGGCGGCATGGGAACGGTGTACGAGGCGACCGATCTCGAGAAGAACATTCTCGTTGCCATCAAGCTCATCACTTCGGTGGAGATCCGCGACGAGGTCGTGACACGCTTTTGGAGGGAGGCTGAAGCCGCGAGCTCCATCAACTCACCGCATATCGTCAAGGTTTGGGAAACCGGCACCGAACCGAACAACAACATGCCGTACATGGTGATGGAGCGGCTCGAGGGCGAAGACATCTCGGGCGCGCTCAAACGCAC
>JAYWGI010000200.1:0-6773 GCA_043779025.1 Myxococcales bacterium | reverse complement strand
GTAAGCCGAATCGCCCTGCATTCCAGCACCGTAGTGCTGCGAGGGGTAGTCCCACAGCGTCGTGGGTTGCCTGCGTAGCTCGGGCTTGAAGGGGCGAGTTCGGTTCACGCGTGGGGTCTTACATGGCGGGCCCTTTGGCGCAAGCGAGCGTGTTGGGGGTTGCTGGGCGTTCTCCAAAACAGACCGCCCAGGTAGCTCATCGCAAACAGCGATGGCCCTAACCCACCCGCGAGCCCCAAGTCGCCCGCCCCAAGATCGCGACGTTCAACACGGGACAATTCTTAGAAGCGCGCCGGCGGGAAGCTCACTTGCTCACCGGCGAACACGCATCCACGGGCGCGCGAAGGGCTGCCCGCCGTGCAGCTCTGCGGCACGTTGCATCCTCGCGTGCTGTCGAGTGCAAAGTCGTTGTTGCCGCGCACTAGGATGCCCACAAGCTCGAACGTGCTCGGGTCAAACACGCCGGACCCCGAGTTGCCAGCGAACGCGTCGAGGTTCGCCTCGAAGTACCCTCGCGTGGTGACGCTCAGCACCTGCGCGCCGTCGGTGATCTTGGTGGGCAAGCCCGCGGGCGACCCCGCCATCACGAGGGCTTGTCCAGCGCGCACGGGCGTTGTGGTTTGGGGGCGAACGCGCGCGGGCGTGTGACCTGCGCTCACGGTGCGGTCTAGCCGCACGACGGCGTAGTCCGAGCCGTTGTCATCGCGGAACTGCTGCTCCACGCGCTTGCAGCTGTACACGTCGTCCGACTTGACCGCCGTCATGGTGGTGGCGTTGGCCAAGCTATAGTTGAACACCCACTTGTTGCTCGCGCAGGCGTTGTTCTCCACGCAGTGCCCGGCCGTGAGCACCAAGTCCGTGCCCACCAGTGTGCCGGAGCAGGAGGCGATGTCCGGGTGATTCGCAAAGCGCTCTCCGGCGCACAAGGCGTTGTTGGAGCCGTAGGTGCCGCCACTCCGAAAGCGCACGCCACTGTTGCTCACGCTCGCAAATGCACTGTTAGCGATCATGGCCACCGTGGAGCTTTTGACAAAGTTGCGAAGCGCCGCATTGGTCTCCGCGTACACGTCGCGGCGGTTGTCGGTGCCATACACGACGGCCTCTTCACCCTCCGCTACTTGCAGCGCATCGAGGGTGGGCGCGGCATCCGGCTCCGCCGCACACGCCGCAAGAAGGAAAGAACTCAAAACACCACGGAGTAGTTGGGCTGTGTTCATTCCCGAGTTGTGCACTTTCGCAAAAGCAAAAACGAGAAAATTTTGCGCAACATACATGAATAAATTACGCAAAACGCACTCACACAATGCCAAAAGGTGCGAGATGTGGCTCCATGTACTCCGTAATGCCACACGCTATTTTGCAGGTAGATCTCGCAGCAGCGGCGGAACTGTGGTGAAACGGCGTGCATGTCTGATGTCGAACCTAAGCCCGCCTCCGGCCTAACCACAGGCCCCATTCAAGGCTCCGCCAAAGAGTACTTGCCCGGCGTACTCCACCGCACGTTGCGTGTGCCCGTGCGCCGCATCGACACCACGCCCACGGCGGCACGCGACGGCATCAAGAAGGTCAGCCGCCCCAACCCCGCAGTGTACGTCTACGACACCAGCGGCCCGTACACCGAGGTGGGCGCGCAGATCGATGCGGCAAACGGCTTGCTCCGGCCCCGTGATGCATGGGTTGACGCACGTGGCGACGTGACCCGCGCGCAAGGCGCGAAGAACGAAGTGCGCCGCGCCACAGTTGGGGGCAATGTGACGCAGTTGCACTATGCACGCAAAGGCCTTATCACGCCCGAGATGGAGTTCGTGGCCATTCGCGAGAACCTCGCGCGCGATGCGAAGTACGATGTGCAGCACGCGGGCCAAAGCTTTGGGGCGAGCATCCCTCGCCACGTGACACCCGAGTTTGTGCGCGACGAAATCGCGCGCGGACGCGCCATCATCCCATGCAATATCAACCACGGCGAGCTGGAGCCCATGGCCATCGGCCGCAATTTTTTGGTGAAGGTCAACGCCAACATCGGCAACTCGGCTGTGGCCAGCACCATCGATGAAGAGGTGGAAAAACTCGTTTGGGCGATACGCTGGGGCGCCGACACGGTGATGGATTTGTCCACCGGCGACAACATCCATGAGACCCGCGAATGGGTCATCCGAAACAGCCCCGTGCCCGTGGGTACGGTACCTATCTACCAAGCGCTCGAAAAGGTCGGCGGCAAAGCCGAAGAGCTCACGTGGGAGATCTATAGGAGCACGCTCATTGAGCAAGCCGAGCAGGGCGTGGACTACTTCACGATCCACGCAGGCGTCTTGCTTCGCTACATCCCGCTCACGGCCAAGCGCCTCACGGGCATCGTATCGCGTGGTGGTTCGATCATGGCCAAGTGGTGCTTGGCGCACCACCAAGAGAACTTTCTCTACACGCGCTACGACGAGATCTGCGAGATCATGAAGGCCTACGACATCGCCTTTTCGCTAGGCGATGGCCTGCGTCCGGGATCCATCCGCGATGCCAACGACGAGGCGCAATTCTCCGAGCTGCGTACGCTGGGCGAGCTCACCAAGCGCGCTTGGAAGCACGATGTGCAAGTGATGATCGAGGGCCCAGGCCACGTGCCCATGCACATGATTCAAGAGAACATGACGGAGCAGGTCAAGCACTGCGACGAGGCGCCGTTCTACACGCTGGGGCCGCTCACCACAGACATCGCTCCGGGCTACGACCACATCACCAGCGGCATCGGCGCGGCCATGATCGGCTGGTACGGCTGCGCCATGCTTTGCTACGTCACGCCCAAAGAGCACTTGGGTTTGCCCAACAAGGACGACGTCAAAGTGGGTGTGATCACCTACAAAATTGCAGCGCATGCGGCCGACTTGGCGAAGGGACACCCTGGCGCCCAGGCGCGCGACAACGCGCTCTCGGAGGCACGTATGGAGTTCCGCTGGAACGATCAGTTCAACCTCGCGCTAGACCCGGACACCGCCCGCAGTATGCACGACGAAACCTTGCCCGCGGACGGCGCCAAGGTCGCCCACTTCTGCAGCATGTGCGGCCCCAAGTTTTGCTCCATGCGCATCAACGAAGACGTGGCCGCCGCCATGGCCGACAAGTCGCGCGAGTTCGTCAGCAGCGGCGCTGAGGTTTATGTGGCCAGCAATGAGTAGGCGCCGAGTAGGCGCCGCCTAAGCACGGAGCACGGAGACGCTGCGCTACTTCGTGGGCAAACTCGAGAAGAACCCCCAAGCAACCCGTGGAGCCTCGCTCCACACCGAATGCCCAACGCCAGGCACCGCGCAGAACCACGAGGGCGTAGCGACCGGGCAGCTGGCGTAGGCCTTGCACACGGACTCCCCCGTCGCGACCATCGTGTTCATGTCGCATCCGTTGATGTTGGCCCAGTACGCCCCCGTCCACGGCGCGTCGGCAAAGGCAACCTCCGTGTCCTGCATGCCGTGCAATGCGATCGAGGCCACGGGCTTTTGTCCAGGACAACGTGAGACTCCATCGCTGCCCTTAATGCTCGTTGCGTAAGGGGCGCCTCCAGCGTTGCTGGCAATAGCCGTGACCCAATCGCTGTGCTCGCAGGCCAGCAGGTTGGCCATAAAGCCGCCGCGTGAATAGCCGAACAGGTACACGGCACGCGGCGCACGCGCACCCGTGAACGAGCCGCGAATGGCTTCGAGGTAGGCCAAGTCGGCCGGGCTGCCGACCGTGTTGGTATCCCAGGTTCGACCGACGCCATCTGGGTACACAAACTGCACCTGAGCAAAGGCCAGCTTCTCGAGCGCGGCGCCTACATCGTTGCGCATCCCCTGACCGTCTCCGCCGTCGCCGTGCAGCACCATCAGCAAGGGCGCATTGGCGGGCTCCGTACCCGTGCGTGCCCACAAGAATGAGCGACCACCGCCCACCGACACGCGCTCGGCCACCATGGTTACGGAGGGCGCGGCATCATGTTTCTCAGGCTGGCCAGAATCCACCGCCGCAATTTGGCCCGCGTCAATCTCGGGCAGCACCACACGGGTCACAGGCGTCGAGTCTGTGTGCTTGCACGCTGCGAGCAACACCGAAGCCAGAAGCGCGCGCAAGCTCATGGCGCCTCACACAGGTCGAAGTCTCGTACGACGGGCATGTGCTGCATACTGGTCGCAAATGAGTCCCGCGGCAACACGGGCGCGATCTCGGCAGGGGCAGCCATGTCGGAGGTGAACACCAAACCATGAGGATAATCCCTGCCATCCATCGTAATGGCACGTTCGGTACGTTGGAGCGCATCGCCGACAAAAAGATGGTCTAATGTCTTGGAAAGGTTGGCACTGGTGGTGGTGCGGCCGTCCATGTTGGTAGGTAGCGGTGACGAGAGCGCCAAGAATGACCGGGCCCCCGCCAAGCTCGGGGAGGCCTGGGCATCGTGGTTGAAGTCCCCGCCCAGCACCGCGATGTCATCGGGTTTAAGCGCCCCACGCATGTATTCTACAATCTCCCTCTCCTCGATGGCGCGCGGCCCGCCCTTCGTGCGCAAGTGCACACTCACGACGAGCAAGTTTCTGGGACCGGGTACGTTGATGCGTGCCCACGCGTAGTCACGATTCGCGTTGGGTGCAGAGCTATGCCACTCGCCCGACGCCAGCATCGGAAAGCGCGATACGACACCGTTGGGGATGCTCGAGTCGTGCTCCACAAAGTAGGTGTATTCTGCTCCAAATGTGCCGCGAACAAACGTGTCGAGCGTCTGTCCTCGGACATTGAACTCCTGCAACATCACCACGTCGGGCGCGAGCGCTTTGAAGATGTGTACGCCGGGCTCTTCGTAGGACTGGGCATCGCCGCTTGTGATGTTCGCTGCCATCAAACGCACGCGACAGCCCCCACGCCCGTTCACAGCAGAAGACTCGGGGGCAGGTGTGCGGAGGCCGGGACGAGCGAATGTATCACGCCGCGGGGACATTGGAGGCATGTGGGGCCGGGACTCCGGACCCTGTGATGCACGCGCCGCCGCCTTGGGGTCAGCGCGTACGACCTCTTTGGATTTGCACGCGACGCCGAACATGCAGACGCACACGTAGAAGGCGAGCTGGATCTGGGAAACGACGCGAGCTTGCATTTGCAGGACGAAGCTCTCCGGCACATTGCGCACATCTGCAAGCACGGATCCCCACCCAAGTAGAGCCGCGGGAGGCGAGTGTACACTGGGAGCCACAGCGACGGCATGCTAAGCGGTCGTCAGTGCTAATGCGCTTTCCCGTTCTTCTTGCCCTGCGCTACGCACGCGCCAGCAAAGGTCACTTCGTGGCGGCTGGTACGTGGCTATCGACCTTGGGCGTCGCGCTTGGTGTGGCGCTTCTCCTTGCAGTGATGAGCGTCACGGGCGGGTTCAGGCACGCGTTTCGCGACAAGGTGCTGGGCGTCAATGCCCACGTGATAGTGCTCAAGGACATCGGCCGATTTTCGGAATACCGGGAAGCGGTGCGGCGCGCGGAAGCAGTGCCTGGCGTGGTCGCAGCAGAGCCTTTTATTCTAAACCCGATGATGGTGAGCCACAATGGCCGCACTGCGACGGGTGTACTGCTTAAGGGCGTAGACAACGTTAAAGTCATCCAAGTCTTGGACTTAACGAAGCACATGATCCGAGGCGATTTGCTGCATCTTCGCCGGAGCGGTCTTCATGTGCCGGAGGCGCCGGCTCCCAACAGCACCATAGGCCCAGGCTTCAAACAAGTTTTGGGCCCGGGAGGTTCTTCGGTTCGCGTGCAGAGTGCAACAGCCGCGGATGTGTGCACCCAAGACTTGTCGAATTTGCCACTGCTGGAGGCCATTCGTGTGCGCACCTTGCAAGATGCGCCGGGGTGCAAAGCGCTTCGCGCGGAGGCCGCCAAGCATGCGCCCGCGCCGTCAATGCCCACCTCGCTCGTCCCGGCGCAAGGTTACCAAAGTGCACTGCCGGACGACGACATCCTACCCGAAGGCGTCGGGGAAAACCCCTGCGAAGTGCCCGGAGTATTGCCCGGGTTGGTTGTGGGTGCGGCTCTCTCCAAGCAGCTCGCAGCTGACTTGGGCGACTGCGTGCAAGTCACCTCGCCGCTGGTAGGCATTGGGCAAAACGGCCAAGCGCCCGTCGCCAAAGCGTTTCGCATCACAGGGGTTTTCCAGGCGGGCTTCGATCAATACGACGCGAAGCTGGTCTATACTGACTTGTACGAGGCTCAGTCGTTCTACGATCAGGGCGACAGCGTGTCCGGCATCGAGATGAAGATCTCGGACATCGATGCCTCGGCTGAGGTGTCGGCCGAATTGCAAAGGGCGCTGGGGTCCGATGCGCTGCGCACGCTGGACTGGATGGAACTCAACCGCGGGCTCTTTCAAGCCCTGCAGAACCAACAGGTGCTCATCAGCACGGCGATGGGCCTGCTCGTTCTGATCGCGGCGTGTACCGTGGTGGCTACGCTGGTCATGGTGGTGCTGGAACGCAAAAAGGAGATCGCCCTGCTCAAGGCCTTGGGCGCCACCGATGGCGACATTCTGCGAGTCTTTGTGCTGCAAGGCGTGGTCATGGGCATTGTAGGAACCACCGCCGGGCTGGCGGGCGGCTACGGTCTGTGCGTGGCTCTCGGCAGGATGCATCTGCCCTTGGATCCAAAGGTGTACTTCATCACCCAAGTGCCCGTGCACGTGAGCCCCACCGAGTTCTTTGTCACGGCCATGGTGGCCATGCACATCAGTGCGCTCGCCTCGGTACTACCGGCGCTTCATGCCGCGTGGGGACGCCCTGC
>JAYWGI010000199.1:0-2505 GCA_043779025.1 Myxococcales bacterium | reverse complement strand
TACCTACGCGCCTGGTCAAAATCTCGCAGGCCCAGATGCGCCATGCCGATGGCGTGTAGCGCGTCGCCGTCATTGGGCGCGTCGCTAAGCGCAATCATCCCGTGCTTAAGCGCTTCTCGGGGCTCCCCTAGTTCGCGGAGCACGTGGCTCAAAGAAATGCGCGCGCCCAGGTACTTGGGGGAGCGCGCGATGGCTGCGCGGTAGGCGTCGCGCGCGGCGGCAAGCTCCCCGAGCTCGTAGAGGGCCACCCCCAAATAGTTGTACGCGTAGGGGTTGGTGGGGTCGCCTTCAAGCACGGCGCGGAGTTCGGGCAGGGCGGCGGCGTACTGTTCTTCCGCCACCAGCTCCACTGGCCCCTCCACCGCTGTCCAGTACTTCGCATCTTGCACGTCCGAGAGCTTAGGGGCTTCTTGCATGGCCACGTTGGTAGCAAGTTTTGGATGCCACGACGTACTGCGATTCAGCGCAAGGTCTGCGCATCGTGGAGCTTCCCAGCGCGCAGAAGCTGCGCTAAGTGCTTCTTCATGCGCACCCAGATCGCTCTGTTTTCTGCCGTTTTGCCCATATCATTGATCGTTGCCTGCTCTACGAGCGCGGTCAACCGCAGCCAAACAGAGGGGACCAATACGGACCCGACGAATCAGAAAAAGGAGCCTGAGATCATCATCGGAGGCCAAACCGCATCCGATGGCGGGACAAGCACGCCCGTGGGGCCGGGCGGTGACCCAACCAACTGCGCAGATGCCGCACTCGCGAAGAGTTACTTGGGCTGCGATTTTTGGCCCACGATTACGTACAATCCCGCGCTGGACGATAGCTTCGACTTTGCAGCCGTGGTTTCCAACCAAAATACGGTCGATGCGGTCGTAACCACGACCGGGCCAAACGGCTACACCAACAGCATCACAGTCAAGCCAGGGGAGACGGGCAAGGTCTACATGCCATGGATTGGGGCCCTGAAAGACATGCCAAACACGACCGTTACCAACGGTCTTTTTGGCCCGATGAAGAGCTACGGGGCGGGCTCGCTATTCATGAAGGCCGTCGCGTACCACTTGGTGAGCAACGTTCCGGTAGTGGCCTACCAGTTCAATCCGCTTGAATATAAGGCTGGCGGCGGCAGTGGTCCGGCCGGGAAGGATTGGTCGAAGTGCGTCGATGCCGCCGGGGGTGGCGATTGCTATTCGTACTCCAACGACGCGTCGCTCTTGCTGCCCAGCACCGCGCTGACCGGAAACTACCGTATTTATGGCCCCGCAAGCAGCGGTAAGGGATTGGGTGGCCAATCGTTCATGGCCATCACCGCCACACAGGCCGGCACCAGCGTCTCCATCAAACTCTCGGCAACGGCAAACGTTATCGCGGGTCCCGGAGTCAGCGCAAGAAACGCTGGTTCCACGATGACCTTAGCGATGAACGCAGGCGATGTGGCCATCCTTCAAACGCCAAATCAGGCGGACGACCTCTCGGGCTCATTGCTGAAAGCGAACAATCCCGTTCAAGTAATCACGGGGATGCCTTGCACCAACATGCCCTACGGGGAGCCCGCCTGCGATCACATAGAGGAGTCGATTTTTCCCGTAGAAACCTTGGGAAAGCACTACTATGTGGTGCCGCCGACGGGCCCAAATGCAGACGTCCCGGGCATGCTGGTTCGCGTACACGGCAACGTAGACGGCACGAAGCTCACGTACCTTCCGGCCAAGCCCGCGGGCTGCCCGGCGACAATCAACGCTGGCGAGAATATTTCCTGCGGCGATTTCAACTCGACAAGCAGCGTGCTGAAAACTCCGTTCGAAGTCACCGGTGATCACGAATTCGCCGTGTCCACTTTTCAGCTTGCCGGAGCCCTCACGGACCCTACGGCCACCGGCCTTAACTTGCCCGAGGGCGACCCGTCGCAGAGTCAAGCGGTGTCGGTCGAGCAGTTCCGCGCGAGCTACACCTTCCTCACACCCAACGACTACGCCAAGAGCTACGTGGACGTCGTGTCGCCTACGGGGGCGATTCTTATGCTCGATGGTGCCGCGGTCTCAGTGGCCGCCAAGGCCCTCAGCAGCGGCTACGAGCTGCGTCGCATCACGCTCAACAACAGCCGCAACGGCGGCGCGCACAAGCTGACCGGCGACAAAGCCTTCGGCATTCAGGTCAGCGGCTACGGCTCCAATACAAGTTACCAATATCCAGGTGGCTTGAACCTGGGTGTTATCGCCGACGTACCCGTCAAGTGACCGAACCGTCCGTCACGGCGGCCGCGCTTACTGCCCCCGTTCCACAAGCAAAAGGGCCAACCGCAGCTACCAACAAGGAGCCGAGGCGGGTTCAACCCAAGCTCACGGAAGAGCTTCCTCCTGAGCCTACGGAAATGTGGTTGGATGCCGCAGCGGACGCAGCACTGGTCTTTCTCGATTTGGAGATGACGGGGCTGGACATAGGCACCGATCGGGTTCTCGAGATCTGCGCTGACAGATTCGAACGCGGTGTGCTGGTGGAGCGTTTCCACAC
>JAYWGI010000198.1:0-2509 GCA_043779025.1 Myxococcales bacterium | reverse complement strand
CAGGCGTCGCGGGATTCGCGGGCGCGCACCCAGGCTCGCCCGCTTGGCAGGGACCGGGCGATGAAGTGGACAATGGGGACGGCATGGGCGCCACATTGAGAGGCGCGGGCTTTCGCATCAACGCGTAGCCACCCCCTAAAGCCAGAAGCCCTCCCGCCACGAGCGCGAGCCACAAGCCTCGCGGGCGTTCGTTTTGAGCACCGGAGTTTGCGGGCGCGGCAGGCACGTGGGCCGCAGCCGCTGCTGGCGCATGCGGCTGAGGCGCTACGGCGCCAATCATGACCGGCATCGCGAGCTCCGTACGCTGAGGCCGAACGCCGGTACGTGCATCTTGCACATTGTCAAGAGGCCCGCGAAACCCGGTCGCAAGCGAAGCGTTAAACTCGTTCATGGTACTGAATCGAGCGCCAGGGTCCTTGGCCAAGGAATGCATGACTGCATCCCGTGCCCCCGCCGGAATAAAACTGGCAACCGGGGTGGCATCGAAGGATCGCGGTTGAGCCGTCATGTGCTGGGTCGCCCACTCCCACGCAGTGTTGGCCTCGAACGGCAGATCGCCAGTAAGCATCTGATAGGCCACGATCCCAAGCGAATAGATGTCGCTTCGTGCGTCTATAGGCTTCCCCGTAAACTGCTCGGGGCTCATGTACGGCGGCGTGCCCAGCACGGTCCCCTGTTGCGTCAGCTTGGCCTCGTTGGGGTCTGTCTCGCTGGACCGTTTGGCGATTCCAAAGTCCAGAACTTTGACCCAGTCGGCCTGGCCCGCCTTCTCGCATAAGATGATGTTCTCGGGCTTCAAATCGCGGTGGACGATCCCGTGCTTGTGCGCCTCTTCGAGAGACCCGCATATTTGCTGAAGCACGTGCGCAGCGCGCATCGGCGCGAGCGGGCCGTCTTGCTCAATGACATCAGCCAAAGACCGCCCGCTCACGAACTCCATTACGATGTAGAGCGTACCATCGCTCGTCGTGCCGAAGTCGAACACCTGGATGGTGTTCGGGTGCTCGAGCTCCGCCACGATGCTGCACTCACGCATAAAGCGCGCGCGGATCTTCTCGTCGTGCGACAGGTGGGTGTGCAGCGTCTTGATGGCCACTTTGCGCACGCTCGCGCCCATGCTCTGCTCGCCCAGGTACACGCATCCCATGCCGCCTTCGCCCAGCTGTCGAACAATCTGATACTTGTCCGCGAGCTTGGTTCCGACCAAAGGGTCGACGGCGGATTCTTGTCTGGCTTCGGTCATGGTTGTAACGCTCCCCTAGGAATCGACGCATTGTTTCACGTTTAGGCCGAGCTGTGAACTTTCGCGAACGGCGACGCCGTAGCGCGGATTGACGACACCGCGGAAAAATTGGCGCACGCGTGAACTTCGGCCCATAGTTTCGGAATGGTTTTTCACCCGCAGTCAAGGTTCCGAAAACGCGTACCCTTGTTTGGCGTTGAACCCTGGTTCTTGGGTGTGATTCTGACGCTTGGCGGTTGTGCGCAAAGTACGGTGGAAGAGCCGCCCGAAGACGACGCCCTCACAGCCATTCTTCCCTCATACATAGGTTCCCAGAGCGTCGGAAACTGCTGGCTATTTACAACGACGGCGTGGGCGGAAAAGCTGCACGAACGCGCAGGCGGCACGCGCAAAAACTTCTCAGAATCGTACCTGAGCTATTGGTCCATGTTTGACAACATGACGGACAGATTGCGTTATGTCGTGGGAATGGCGGGAGCGGAAGGCGGCTACTTTTCCGCGGCAAGGGAGGTCCTAAGGCAGCGCGGCTTGATGACGGCGCGAGATTTTTCGGCAGGCCAAGACGCGCAAACCACGTGGCAACCCAACGAGCAGTTTGGTGGGTTTGACTACAACGTTGACCAAAAGGAGGCGGTCGGCGCCGCCAACGCCTGGATAGCCAGCGGGGGACTCAAGCGCGCACCTCTCGCCATCGCAGAGCGACGCGTCTACGTGCGCAAGGCCTTAGATGAGTTTTGGCACATCAAGCCCAGCATGCGCGCCACGATGACAGCGGTCTTTGGAGCTGACTTTGGGCGCAGTGTTGAGGACGCTCCTAAAGATACCTTCGCCCAGCACCGAATTTACCGACCGGCTGATCTCACTGCGGCCATCTACAGACCTCACATGAGCACGCCTGGGGTCGGGACCTTGGGCGATTTGGTCAACGGCGGCGCCGTGGAGGCTACGTTGGGCAAGACGCCGCATCGCTACGACGGAACAGGCCCACAATGGACGTACTCCTACGGAATCGCATCAGTGAGACGCACCGTTCAGCGGCGGATGCAGCGGCTCTTGCATCAAGGTATCCCCGTTTGGATGGGATGGTCGGTGGCCCAAGCTGCGCTCGGACCCGACGGCGTGTTTCATGCGGGCGACGTGCCGCAGTACACGGGTCGGCCTCCCGCTGGAGACGGCCCTCACGCGAGTCTGCTCATCGACTACCAAGTTCGACTTGGGCAAGGGCCGATCCTCCCAGCAGGAGGTGCACGCCCTGCACAAGCACTA
>JAYWGI010000197.1:0-2512 GCA_043779025.1 Myxococcales bacterium | reverse complement strand
CTCTAGCACCTCGCGAACGAATTCCGGGCCGTGCTGGGCGGCCAGGAATGAGGGCCAAATCGCCGAGCCATAGAGAAACGCGCCCGTCACGCCGCCCGACGGCGCATCGAGCGCGCGCGATGTTTGAGAAAAGAACGAAGGCAAATAGCTCTCAAAATCGTTCAGGCTTGGATCTAGTTGTTTGGTAGACCACTGCGCAGTTCCTTCGGCCCAGAAGCGATCGAGTTCGCTGTTGTATGCATTCTGCACGGAATGAAACAACTCATGCGGAAGCACCGTTCTGATACCGATCGACGCCGTTGGGTAGCGGTCACCAAAGTTGCTCTCGGCCAAAACAAAGCTGGCGCACACTTGGGCTGTTCCGTGTGCTTTGCATCCTTCTGTGGCTGTAAGTCCGTCGGCCGCGCCGAAGTTCACGAGATACACATCGAGCCGCGAATCGCCGCCGTAGCCGCTGCAGCCTGTTGCGGCGTCTGAGGGCAATGCGCGGTAGCCCATCGCTTGGTATTGCGCCCAGGCGTTCTCGGTGACGGCGGCGCTTTCAGCCACGTCGTCGGGCACGCCGTCTTCGCGGCTGCTTCGCGCGCCAACCGCGTGGCTCCCGCTTGTGGTGTACCAAACGCGGACGTGTGCGCTGTCGAAGGATCGCGCGGCGTCGGGCGCGTATTTGTAGCCTGCGTACCCTGCGCTATCCGTCGGCCGCGCGCACGCAGCTGCTGCCGCTCGCTCAGAGGCAAACATCAGAACGGCTGCGATGGCGTGTGGGAGGACGGACGCGCGTACGCTCATTGCAGTGCTTTGACCTTGAGGGTGTAGCGTCCGCCGGCCGGGCCTTCGGTGCCGTCCGGGTTCGCATAGTACGAGAGGACAGCGAGCTTGTAGAGCTTGCCGGTCGCGCCGCGCACAATCCACGCGCCGGCCGCGGGGGTCACGCGGCTCGTGGAGGTGTCGTAATCGTACCAGCCCGAAAATGAGGTGAGCATGGCATTTGTTCTGTCGACTTTTGGCGCGCAGTCCTTGCCGAAAAACTGCTCAATCTCGTTGCTCAGCGTGCGCGCGTCGGCGGCGCTCACCGAGTCGAAGCTCTTGCCGCTAAGAAAGAGCGCATTGCCTTGGCCGGGGCCCGCGTCGCCGCTGTTGGTAAACAAGATGGGGCGCTTAATGGCAAGGTCCCAACTCAGTGCGGCGGTCCCGCCAAGCGCGGCGACATCGGTGACGTCCACGCGCGCGCCCGTTTCGAGATTGAGGTAGACGCGCGGGTTGCTTCCCTGCGCTTGCGTGCCGCCGGCGGAGGCATCGACATAGAGCGTGCGCACACCGTCCTTGTTGGAAAGCGTCGCAACGTTGCCCGTGGAGACTTTGTCGATCGGGCCCATCAATTGCTCACGCGCGGCCGTGCACGTCGTTGGCGCTTGCGCGTCCAGCTCAGGCGCGGCGTCTAGCGCGCCGGCGTCCGTGGTGGTGTCCGCAGCGGCGTCCATCATTGTAGGCGTAGGCGTGCTGTCCGACGCGTTCGAAGAGCAAGCGGCGAGGCTCAGCGTGAATGCAATCGTAGGAAAAAGGCTTTTGTTCATGGTCATTCCTTCAGCGGCTTGATGTGGGCAAAGAGGGTGCCGGGAGAGCGGGTGCTGGCGCGCTCGAAACGTTCGAAGGCCAAGAAGTATTTTTTCGTACCGGCAGCGTCAACGACGACCCATGTGCCGGAGTTTGGTGCAATCGACAGCGCGTTCGCTTCTGTCCAGCCTTCGCCGAAGCCGCTGACAATGCGATCGCCGCGGAAGGTCTTGCCGGCGAAGCTGTCGCGCGCCACGGCATCAAAAGCGCTGAGCTCCCCCGCGGCTGTGCGTTTTCGTACCTCGGCGACCTGTTCGGTGGCCACCGCGCTGGCGCTGAGATCGACGGCGCCGACGCCGCGTGGTCCGCCTTGTTCGCCGTTGATTCCGATGGTTTGCCGACGAAAGCACAGATGCCAATCGCGGGATGCGCGTGCGGCCTCAGGCGATAGCGGGGTGACCTTCCCCGTGGCCAAATCGAGGCAGGCACTGGGCGTGCTCGCGGGGGCGCTCGCCCCGCCCGCCGTGCCGTCAATGTTGGCGATCTCCTTGGTCTCAGCCGCGCCGGCAGCCGTGAGCTCGGCGTA
This sequence comes from Myxococcales bacterium, assembly GCA_043779025.1. GTDB lineage: Bacteria > Myxococcota_A > Polyangia > Polyangiales > Polyangiaceae > JAAFHJ01. The sequence goes on along the minus strand of JAYWGI010000197.1, from coordinate 372 downwards.
CCTAAGCTTGTAGAGTCCGGAGATCGGCGCGCCGTCTCGCTCGCCATAGTACGTGAGAATTTGAACCTTCCAAACCCGGTCGCCGTCTTTCACGCCGAACACATGGTAGCGACTCCACAGTGCGTGCGTGGGCGCACCTTCGTACTTGTACCAATCCAAAAACGCGCCCCCACTCTTGTCGGCGGCCAAATAGGGAACAGCCGGCATGACGTCGGAGGCAAAGGTGCCGAGCTCCAGCGGGCCAAAAGAGGCCGCGCTGCCGCCGCCAGAGACGCCGCTGTTGGTGTAGACGTCGCGCCCCTCGAACGCGAGGTCCCAAGCACGTGAGGCCTTGGCGTCGCCTTCGACTTGCACCAAGCGTTTGGAGCTCAA
>JAYWGI010000196.1:0-6832 GCA_043779025.1 Myxococcales bacterium | reverse complement strand
CGCGGCGTGCTCGGGCAGTGATTCAAAGGGCAGGGCAGCGAATTCTGCAAGGTCGTTGTGGCTGAGGTGACTGGGGCTCATGGTTGTACTCCAAGCTGCGCGCGCAACTGCATGCGGGCGCGTGAAATCCAGGTGGCAACGCTGCCAATGCTTGTGCCCATTTCGCGGGCGATATGTTCGTAAGACTTGTCCTCGGCATGAAACATGTAGAGTGCACGTGCGTGCTGAGGCGGGAGTGCATCCAGCGCACGAATGGCGGCCTGTGCGTCCAGCGACGTTGCGTGGCTCGCGGGCGCGCCGAACGTGTCCGCCACGTCGTCGCCTGCGCCTTCGGAGCTGTCGAAGATGCGTGCGGTGCGCACCTTTCTCCGAAGCGCGTCGATGGCCACATGCTTGGCCACGCCCACGGCGTATGCGGCACTTGGGGCGTCGCTCATAGCGGAGAGTCGCAGCCACGTCTCCTGCACCACATCGTCGACCTCGCTGCTGTCCCGAGCCGCTCGCAGTTGCCTTGCAACTACGCCCCGAATCACATTCTCCGCCGCGAGCCACGCCGGCGTACCGGGCGCGCCGGGCGCCGTGGCACGCGCGGGCGGCGTGGTTTCGGGTGAGAATGTGACCATCTGTGGCGACTGTCGCTGGGGCACGCGGACTTATTTCAAGGCCGCGGTTTTTTTTCCAAACGCTGCGCATTTGCTGACCAAACTGCTTGTACAACCAACGAACTCACAATGAGTGCGCCGCCTGCAAGCGTGCCGAGGCCTGGGATCTCCCCATTGACCAGGAACACCCAAACGGGGCTGAGCACGGGCTCCAGCATGGCAATCAGCGTGCTCTGCACGGCCCGCAGGTGCGGTATGGCCAGGCCATAGAGCCCATAAGGCACGCCAATCTGCAGCACGCCCATGGCAGCTACAATGAGCCACGAGCGACTATCGGCGGGCATCGCCGCGTGGCTTAGCCCAGTGACGCTCAGCATGACGCCCGCCGTGAGGGCGTTGCCCAGTGTGAGGGCAACCACGGGCACCATGTCACCAGCTGCATCGCATCCACGGGCATGCAAGGCGCGCCGCTCTAGCAGCATGATCACGGGCATCACCCCAAATGCGACCCCTGAGAGCAATGCGATGAAATCACCGTCAATGCGCCCCCCGCCCAGACTCCCGCCTACGCAGCAGCCAAGGCCGAAGAAGCAGCCGACAATCGCAACAACGTCCCAGCGGCGAATGCGTTCACCAAGGAACTTCCAGGACAGGAATGCAATGTAGATGGGGCTGGTGTACTCAAGAAAAATAGCGTTGGCGGCCGTCGTACGTTTGGCTGCGATCACAAAGCAGCTCACGAGAAATGCGTAAGCCAGCGCCGCAAGCTGTACGCGCCGTGCACGGAGCATGGCGCTCAGGCTCACTTCATGGGCGCTTGCCTGCTGTAGGCAGAGTGCCGCCAGTACCGGCAGCGCAAAGAGGGACCGCAGGCCCGCGATGGCAAAAGCAGAGGCCTCAATGTTGCGCACGCCGACGCCGCCTGCGCTCCAGAGCAGAGCCGCGAGAGCGACAAACAGCGCAGCAGTGGGAGCGGACATGGCGGCGCAAACACCTACCATCCACAAGCCAGAATGCCAGGGCTCCATGAGGAATCCTGGCATTCTTTTTGTTGTGCGAAAGACGGGACTTGAACCCGTACACCTTGCGGCGCTGGTACCTGAAACCAGTGCGTCTGCCAATTCCGCCACCTTCGCGTTACGCTCGAACTGCTATGCGACTCGGGCTCTGGACTCAAGAAAAAAACCTACCTGGGCACGATGCCACGGAACAATCGCAGCGTGCGCGATAGCGGATCTACGCATCCTTGCAGCCGCAACACTTCGTTCTCGAGCAAGGCAGCATGCGCGTCGTCGATCACGGCCTGGGCCTTGAGCGCAGCATCGCGACCAAAGTCGCTGTCCTTGACGGCCAATTCCACGCGTGGGCGCAGAGCCTCCACCTCGGCGAGTAGTTTTTCTACTTCGCCACGCGCTGCAGCCCGTTCCTCATGGGTCTTGGCAAGCGCGAGATCCATCTCTGTGCCCGCGCGCAGTGCGTTCAACTCGTCCTTGCTGAGACCACTCGACGCCGTGACGTTGACGCTCTGCTCTTTGCCGGTTTCCAAGTCCTTGGCAGAGACGCTCATGATGCCGTCAGCGTTGAGTGAGAACACGACCTCAATCTCCACCGTGCTCTTGGGCGCTGCGCGCAGACCGCTCATCACAAACTCGCCCAGGAGTTCTCCCTCGCTGCCGCCTTGAACGACCACAAGTTTGACGGCCGTCTGGTTGTCACGGCTGGTGGTGAACACTTTGGTGGCTTGCGTGGGCACGGGGGTGTTGGCCGCGATCAGCTCTTCGAAGACATTGCCCACCGTGAGCAAACCCAGCGGCTGAGGCGTGACATCCAGCAAAATCACTTGCCGTTGTAGCCCAGTGAGCGACGCGGCTTGCAGACATGCGCCCACCGCCACGGCTTCGTCCGGGTGCACTGTGCGGTTCGGCTCGCGGCCAAACAGCTCAGTCACTGCGGCTTGGATCGCAGGCATGCGGGTCATGCCGCCCACCAAAAGCACCTCGTCGATGTTGGCCGAGGTGAGCCCAGCGTCTGCTAAAGTTTGCACGCAAATGGCCGAGGTGCGCTCAACCAAGTCGCGCGTGATCTTCTCAAACTCCGCGCGCGCGATCGTCTCTTGCAAATGCAGAGGCTCGTTGGGGCCGCGCGACGTAATAAACGGCAAATTGATCTCGGTCTCCCGCGTGCTGGAAAGCTCGCACTTGGCTTTCTCAACCGCCGTTTTAAGTCGCTGTAGGGCCATGCGATCGCCACGCAAATCCAAGCGATTGACCAGCTGAAACCGCTCAATCAGCACGTCGACCAAGCGATTGTCGAAGTCCTCCCCGCCCAAAAACGAGTCGCCGGCCGTTGCGATCACCCGGAAAACGCCGCCATCGCCGAGCTCCAGCACGGAGACGTCGAAGGTACCGCCGCCCAAGTCGAAGACGGCGATGGTCTTGTTGATGGCCTTGCCGAAGCCGTAGGAAAGCGCCGCTGCCGTAGGCTCGTTGAGAATACGAATGACCTCTAGGCCTGCGATCTCACCCGCGTCGCGGGTTGCTTGCCGCTGATTGTCGTTGAAGTACGCCGGCACGGTGATCACGGCCTTGCGTACGGGCTGGCCCACGTGGTCTTCGGCCATGGCACGCAAGTCGGCCAGGAGCACGGCGCTAATCTCGGGCAAGCTCAGGGATTTGTCCCGCAGCACGACGCGCACGTCCCCGTGCGGGCCCTCGACGACCTTGTAGCTGACATTCTTAACGGCGGCCGCAACCTGAGCTGTGCCCCAGCGCCGCCCTATCAGGCGTTTGGCTGCATAGACTGTGTTCTCCGCGTTGGTGACGGCCTGGTTTTTGGCGAGGTGTCCCACCAAGCGCTTGCCGGTCTCGGTAACGGCGACCATCGACGGCGTGGTCTTGTAGCCGCCGCGATTTTCGATCACCACAGGGCCCCGCTCACCCATCACCGCGACGCACGAATACGTGGTTCCCAGGTCGATTCCGATAACCACATCTTTCATACCGAGAAGCCTATAGGAGGAAGTGCGGCGCAGACAACTGGTTGCATGGGCCCGCCGCGGCGGGCAGCTTGCGCCGTCACATGCTAGCGCCGGGCTTTGGCCGCCCGTGCCTTAAGATCCTTTGAAAATTGCGCCAAAACGGGGGACTCGGCGCACAAGATCACACCGTTGTCCGCGACACGTACGGCCATGTCGACGCGTCCTGCAGCCTCGTACGCTTTTGCGATTGCGAGATGGGCGCCCGGCAAGGAAGGAGCCATGGTGACGGCGCGCGTGCCCCAGTCGATTGCAGCACCACCCGGAATGTTGGCGCGCAAAGCGACCTCAACGCACCAGACCAAACTTGGGGCATCGGCGCCGCGGAACGCCGATGCGGCTTGCGCATACACGAAGGCCTGCCCCCAATTGTTGTCGGCGGCCGACTTCTTGGCCCGCTCCATGAGTGACTCATAGTCCGCGCGCGTCAGCTGCGGCGGCGAGCTAGGCGACGCGCGCGGCGGCGTAGCCTCCTCAGCTGCTGGCGGAGGCGGCCTTGCGCCACCCGACAGCTTTCGCGCCAACAGCGCACGTCTCTCGTCCAAGCTGGGCGCTCTCCCCGGCGATGCCGCGGAGACGGGAGCGAAATCTACGCGCACGCGTGTTGACAGCGGCGCGGGATCTGATTCCGGTTTGCGAGCCGTGGCCGCCGCTTGGGCGTCATAGGCCCCACGCGTTGAAATGAGGACGACATCGGCGGCCGCGATGCGTCCTAGACTACCCACGAGCGCATCATGCGCCTTGGTGGCCCGCAGATACGCACGCTCGAGCTTGGCCTTCCATGGGCCTATGTCTTTGCCAAAAAAACGGTCCGGATGCACCAACGCAGCGACCTCGAAATAGGCCCGTTTGACATCCTTCACTCCTGCGGACGTGACAAGACCAAGGACCTGAAAATCATCAGGCGATTCGGTTCTTTGCAGGATCGAATTCAAGCGCTCCCAATCTGGGAGCTGAAGACCTAAGAGTTCCGCCGTCATTGCTGTCTCCATATTCGCTCCTGAAGCGTTCGCGATCTGGCAACCGTGCGCCAGTTGTTAGGCTTTGCGATCGAAGCGGTAGCGGCGTGCGCCAGCAGCGTCAAAACCCAAAAAGCTTATTTTCAGAAGGTCCATGGCAAGCTCTTTGATGCGACCATCTTTGGTGAGCCGCAAATGCGCGCGCTCGCCGTCGCACTTTACGACTTCGCATCGGCCGAAAGCAAAGTGGTCTACGCTGTCGCCGCGCCGTGGGAGTTGAGGCGCTGTGGACTCGGGCGCAGTCTCGGCATGCTTGGCTGCTTCGTTGAACGCTGCGCCCCAGGCGGAGTTTGGTGTGGGGGGAGGCGATGCTGCCGCGACGCTGGGCGCCACACGCGCCTCCGTAGGCGTCGCCCCCGCACGTGTGCCCGAAGGTTTTGCGCTTGGCGCGAGCGAACCTTCGGCGCCTGCAGCGGCCGTACGGCGCCCTTGCTCTTCGCCCAGTGGCGTCACTAGCACCGACACGGCCGTCGCAGAACCGCCGCAGAGTTCTCCCGCAATATGCACATATCCGAACTCGGCGGCCCGTGTGCCCCGCACGTGCAAACGGGTAGGCTCGCCGTGGGTCACAATGCCTTCGAGTTCGACGCTGGGCCACATACCCGCGCTCGCGTGGCCCGTACGACGCAGGCCGTCGGGCGCTACATGACGCACCTCTACATCTTGCATGTGCGCACGCGCGCGTATCCACGCGTGTCCAATGTTCCGGCGGACCAAGTCAGCCTCCAGCGCGTGAATAAGATCTACCGGGCCTTCAAACGACAAAAGAAAACTCATTGAGAACCACCTTCGGCGCGTTCGGAAACGAACTCAAACCGTAGTACACCGGATACGGCGGGAGCGAGGGCACTGCTGGGCGAGCTACCAATAGATGCATGCACAGTGCATGCACTACAAAGTAGGCCTCGCGACGATGCGCCTGCAGAAATCTGTAATGGAACCAACCTCTGGCCGGGCAGATCGGTGCGCGTGCCACCGCTGCGATCTTGCGCGTACGGGGCCATGGTGTTCAGTGCAGTGTATCCCAGGAATTCGCTGTGGAATGCAAGCGCTTGTCCCCATGGGGCAAACTGAACGCCGAGCGCAGCGCCTGCCCACGTTGTGGGCGCGTCGTGAGGGGCGCGGTCCGTGAGCTCCGTACGCGCCCGCGCACTTAGGTACGCCACAACGATTCCTGGGCGGACTTGGATCGATACGTCGGGCGAAAGAACGGCGGCACGGCTGCCCGCATACGCATTTTCGCTCGCCGTGGGGAGCGCGAGAGAGACGCGGGATGCGAACGACACCCTGGGCGCGAGGTGGGCTCGAAACGCCACGCCCACGCGCGCATCGCCAAACGCTTGAGACGCCACCGGCGAGCGAGCCCCTGAGCGCGCGCCCACCACGCCGGACTGCCCAAGTACCAACGGTGCGGCCAAGTGCAGTACCCACGCGCGGCTTAGCGCGGTCGAGCCTCGGAGAGTGGCCTCAAGACGCTCATGCACCAGCGCTTCGGCGCTCTCGGGGGTGGACGGATTGTTGGGTGAAACCCGCAGAGGATCGAGTGCGCCGTGGACGTCTAGTCCGCCGCTCCATGACCATGGCGCACGCATTGCAAATTCAGGCGCGTAGCGCAGCCGCGCGTCATGGCCATCGGCGGAAAACAAGCTCACGGGGAGGCAGCCAAACTCTGCGCTTGGGCTGCACGCCGCATGCGCGCGCTGGGCCGTAAAAATGGCCGCAAAAGAGAAGGTTGCAAAACGCATGATAGGCACCGAAGCCAGACTCTATCTGGATCCAAACGACACGTATTGAGAAACACTCCGATACATCTGCTACACGTCTCAACGAACGTTCCGCCCATGAATCTCATCCTTGCAAGCGCTTCTCCCCGCCGTGCCGACATCCTTCGTCAGTTAGGCTTTGTGTTCACGGTGCGCCCCGTCGATGTGGACGAAGCCCTGCACGGCGCGGAGCTGCCCGAGTCCTACTTGGCGCGCGTGGTGAAGCAGAAGATGCAAACCGCTTGTTTGCAAGGTGCACGTAGTTTGGCGACGGAGATTGTGCTCGTGGCGGATACCATTGTGGTGAGTCAGAATCGCGTGCTTGGTAAACCCGTTAACGCGGCAGATCATCTGAGCTCGTTGGCTGCGCTACGCGCGTCGTCGCATACCGTCATGACTCGGTTTGCGCTGCGT
>JAYWGI010000195.1:0-6833 GCA_043779025.1 Myxococcales bacterium | reverse complement strand
CTGACGAGAACGCCTGCAAGTCCGAGCGCATCCTGCTGTCACAGCCATCGGTACAAGTCTTCGTTACAGGGCTCGGGCAGCTATTTGTGATGCACTTGGCACACTTGTTGCGTTCATCGGAAATTTGCGTCGTGCATACTGCCATATCGACAGGGGCGCCGCCGTCGACTGCGTTCGTGAGCGCCGCGCAGATTTCTACTGTCTCTCGTGTTCCGGTTTTTGCACAATGCGTCTTTCCGTCACCCGGCACACTACCCTTCTTGTCGTAAAACGCCGTCTGCATGGGCATCGTTAGTTCCGTGTCGGGTAACCCTGAAATCTCCATGCTACCGCCCGCCATCGCACAAAAACTCAGCGGGTAGGAGCAGTGATACCTCGCTTGTAGAGAAAACGAGACCGGTGATTGCTCGCCGTTGTTCCTTACAACGCAACGACCCGGCACCGCTGTGAACCACTTGGTATTCCATGGCCGCAGGGCCTCTGTGGCGGCATTCACCGCCAATGTGTTGCCATTGGCGTCTCCTGTCGGGTTGTGGGGATGGTCGCCCGACACGCTGCACTCGCGCATGCCCTGCACCTGCGCGTAGCGCACGATCATGCGCGCTTGGCCGTAGCGGGAGAACTCGAGCGCGTTGAAGGCAATAGTGAGCAACACGGGCAGAACGACGAGCGTCTCGACGAGGGCCGCCCCAGATGAATGCGCTCTGCATGCTCTTGCAAATGCAACGTTGCGAGTCTTGTGCACCATCTGTACTAGCTTGCTGCACATCTCGAGACGTGGCCAGCACCCGCCGCAATCAGGTGCGATATCAGACCACACTCAAGCGCCCGCTACGAGTCGCTCAGCAATGCAGACAGCAAGCCGGCGGCGCCTGAGGCGAACAGATCCTCCGTCAGCGCCTCCTGCACATGCACCACGGGCGTCAGCATTTCCGCTGGTATGTCGTTTAAGAACCGGCTCGGCGTGCGCGGCACGGCCGTCCCCTTGGCGACGCGATGACTGCAGCGCGACAGTGTGAGTTGCTCCTGGGCGCGCGTCACGCCCACGTAAAAAAGCCGGCGCTCCTCCTCCACCGGATCCACGCCGTCGGCCACAGGCGCGTCGGTCGCCTTGGTCTCGGTGGTGCGCGTATGAGGCATCAAGCCCTCTTCGCAGCCCAGCAAGAACACGTGACCAAACTCGAGCCCCTTGGAGCCATGCAAGGTGGACAGCGTGACCAAGTCGCCCTTGTCCTCCTCATCGCCCGAGAGCTGCAGCGTAAGCCGATGAAGGAACTGCGCAAAGTCGCGATCGGATTCCGCCTCCGCACCGCCTTCGTCTCGGCGGACCTCACGGCGCTTGAGCATTTGCAAAAACCCGTCGACGTTGGCCCAACGCTTGGCCGACATGGCGCTTGAGGTAGAGCTCAGGTCGATCTCTTTGCGTAGCTGAAGCGACACACACAAATCGCGCGCCGCATCGCTGGGCTGTTGCCTCTCCGTGACGAGCTTTCGCTGCAAATCGCCGACGATACGCTCCAGCGCCTTGCACCCCTCACGCGCGGCATTCGAGATGCCGTCGATGGCGTCTACGCGCTCAACGGCTTGCCACATCGTCCAGCCGTTGGCGGCCGCCGACATCGACAACTGCTGCACCGATTGCTCACCGATGCCGCGCGCCGGAAAATTGATAATGCGCCGGAGCGAGATGTCGTCGTGGCGGTTGAGCGTGAGCTTGAGAAAGGCGAGCACGTCTTTGACTTCTTTGCGCTCAAAGAACTGCTGCCCGCCGATCATGCGGTACTTCACGCCGCGCTCACGAAGCGCCTCCTCGATGATCTTGGCCTGGCCATTGCTCCGGTAGAGCACCGCAATCTCGCGCCCAGGCACGCCATCGGCGCGCCGCAGATTGGCGATCTCGTCGCCTACAAATGCGGCTTCTTCGTCTACGCCAGGCGCCACAAACATCCGCACGGGCGGGCCACCAGCCCGCGACGTGAACAGCGTCTTTGGGTGCTTGGCATCGGTGCGCTTGGAGATCACCGCATTGGCCACCGCCAAGATGGGCGCGCGCGATCGGTAATTCTCCTCCAGCTTGACCACCTTGGCGCCGGGGAAGTGCTCCTCGAAGTCCAAAATGTTGCGCACGTCGGCGCCGCGCCACGCGTAAATAGACTGGTCGTCATCGCCCACGACGCACACGTTCTGGTGCTCCGATCCCAGCGCGCGCAGGAGATCGAGCTGCGCGCCGTTGGTGTCTTGGTACTCGTCCACGAGCAGGTACCGAAAGCGCGCTTGCCAACGCGCGCGCACGTCCTCACGTGTCTTGAGCAGGCGCGCGACTTCGCCCACCAGGTCGTCGAAATCGTAGGCGCGAAAGTTACGAAGCGCGGCTTGGTAGCGCGGAAACACAATGCGCGTGATCTCATCATAGTCGTCGTTTGTCTTCTCGGGCTGCGCGAGCAAACTCTCGACCGTGTGGCCCGCGTTTTTGGCACCGGAGATGCGTGAGCACACAGCCATCGCGTCGTAGTTTTTGGCCACGTTGGCTTGCATCAACAGCTCTTTGACGAGCGACACCTGATCGCCCTGGTCAAAGATGGTAAACGCGCCCCCCAAGCTGCGCGCTTCGCGCTGCAAGACCTGAAGCCCGAAGGAGTGAAACGTCGACACGGTGATCCCTTTGGCGCCGCCGCCCCACCCCTGCTCGGCCATCACCTTGTGCACGCGCTCGGCCATCTCGGCCGCGGCCTTGTTGGTGAAGGTGAGCGCGCAAATGGCATTTGCGGGCACGCCCAAGCTCATGATGCGCGCCATGCGGTGTGTGATGACGCGCGTCTTACCTGAGCCGGCGCCTGCAAGCACGAGCAGGGGGCCTTCGGTCTGGAGCACGGCTTCGGCCTGTGCAGTGTTGAGTCCGGGGTACAAGGCAGCCAAGGGACGACGCACCCAATCACAGCGGGATGCATCATGACAAGCCCCGTTCGCGCGTGTAGCGTCGGCGCCATGCGAAAGACCACACTCCTATTTTTGGCAGTGTCTTCAATGGTTGTATCTTGCAAGAAAGGCGAGACACAAACAGTACCCAAAGATGCAACGCCCCAGGGCGCGGTTGTGTCCACAAGCTCGGCCGCCATGGGCCCGTCGCTTACCGCGCCCGACGCGGTGGCGCTGTGGGTGAAGATCAACAATGTGCGCGCAGTCTGGAAGGGCTTTGCACATTACGCGCACCAAGATGCGAGTTCCCCCGACAAGGCCTTCTCGCAGCTGTTTCAAGGCGAAGCCCTAAAATTACTCAAACTCGATGGGCCCATGGCACTGGCCTTGCCCGTTGCGGGGATGAACAACCCCTCGCCCGTGTTCGCGCTTGATGTGGGCGACTACAACGCTGCCAAGAATGCATTTAAAACCACGCAAGACGGCGCCAAGCTGCATGTGAATGGCATCCTCACCAGTGCTGGCGGCCCCGGCGTAGTGTGCGATCTGGTGGACGACGCCGGGGCCGGGCGTTTGCTTTGTGGCAAACCGGCCGACATCGATCTTGCCGGCAGCTTCACCGCCAAAACGCTGATGTCGCTCAAGACCGACGCCATGCTCACCTTTGAGCTTCAGCCTCAGCACGCACGCGGCCTGCTCAAGGTAGCGCCGATGATGCTTGCTGGTTCGGTGCGCGATCCGGCGCAGACGGCTCAGGTCGGCAAGCTCATCGACCTGTTGCTCGAGACACGCGCGATGCGTGTCTCGCTCACCCCCGACGCCGCGGCGCTCGCTGTTTCATGGCGCATGGATGTCGATTCCGCGGCAAGCGAACTTGGCAAACGCATGAGTGCCGCGGCCACCGCGACCGGCGCAGCGCCGCCAGAGTTCGATGCGTTGTCCAGTGACTCGCTTTTTGCACTGGGCGGCAACCGCTCCCCCGGCGCGCCCGACGACAGCGCCGCAATGGCCTCTGCGCTCGCACAGATTGGGTTGCCCACTGAGGTCGCCGAGCAGCTGCTGCACGCCAGCGAAGGCCCTGGCCAAGTGGCATCCTATACCGTACGTGCGCACATCCAGCGAGGCGAGCCCGTGATCGTGGCCACAAGCACCTTGGATGTGGCAAGGGACTTCGCCAAAGACACGGAGCTCACAAAAAGCGCGGTTGCCGCCATCAAGGGCAAGCCCTACAGTGCAAGCGTGGTCAGCGCATGGGCGGGTTCGGCGCTCCCCAAGCAATCGCTGCGCATGGTGGTGAAGTTCAAAGCCGCGCCCAAGATGGCGTCGAGCTTTATCGTCGCCACGGCGTACGACGGTACACGCGTCGTCACGCTTGCCAGCGCGAGCACAAAAGCCATTGATGCGGCCTACACGGAACTCAAAGCGCCTCCCTCGACCCGCCTAGGCGACAGCACTTTCGCGCAAGCTGCACGCAAAGGAGGCGCCAAGCAAATCGGTGCAGTACGCATCGATAGCTTCGTCGCGATGGCACTTGCAACCAAAGCTGGCTGGGCCAAGGCTGTCTCCGCGCTGCGCGAGCAACAGGCTGAAACGGTAGCGCCGCTTACCTTTGCAAGCTACGCCACCGGCCCAAGTGCGAGCGCGAAATCGTTCTCCGTGTGGGGTGACCTAAGCGTGCCCGGCAATGCCATCGACGCGGTGTTTGGCGCTATAAAAGACAAGCAAGTATGGTGAACTCCTGCGTGCTGCGTGCTGCGTGCTCCACGGCGCGCGGAATGCATGGAATACCTACAATCAGGTGCCGAACGACGTAGTCTTCAGCGCCTCGATGTACCCACCGGGTTCTTTCTGCCCGTCCTCGTACAGGCCGCCAAATTGCGTGATGGCGGACCCTCCGTCTTTGAGCCCCAATGCGGCTCCCACGGTGGCCAGTAGCTTGTTGTTCTTGCAGTTTGCAGCGATGACTTTGCCGTTCTGCAGCTTGCCACCACAGTTGCCCGCGAGAATGAACGGGATGTTCGTCATGCTGTGATCTCCGTTGCCCTGCTCGGAGAAATACATCGCCACGCCGTTGTCCAAAATATTGTGCGTCTTTAGGCCTTCGACCACGCGCTTGAAGCGACGCAAATGCCAGGCGTCGTGCCTTCGGAGCCTGTCATTCCACGTGTCCGCGTTGTCGCCCGGGCCCGTCAGCTGATGCGAGTAATCGTGCATCTCCTTGGCCATTCCGTTGTTGAACTCCGAGCTCCCGGGGTCGAACATGTCGGTCTTGTTGCCGCGGGAGGCGGCGTTGCTAAAGAAGCGGACGGCACGCGTGGCGCCGCAGGCGAGAGCCAGCACGGACAGGTCAATCATGGCCTCCTGATTCTGCTGCAAATAAGACTTGTGCCGGTAGCGGGCCACATCGTCGTAGGCGCCTTCACCTAGCTTAAAATCGCCCGAAGTCAGCACGTACTTCATGAGCGGATCGGTGTTCGCTAGCGAGCCGCAAGCGAGCTGTTGCTGGATGCGCTGCTCCACAGCTCGGATGGCGTCGAAGTGCAGTTCCAACCGCACCTGATCTGACTTGGAAAGCCTAGACGACGCCTTCAGACTCGTCAGCTGCGCGAGCACTTGATCGTTCACGCTGTGCCTTGCGTTCAGCAGTTCAGCGGGCACATCAACATGGAAGATGCGCTTGTAGGCCTCCAGCGGCTCGGGCGTGCATTCGCCCCCTCCAGGCGAGAAGGTACCCGTCAAATCCGACGCTCGCGCGATCCAAACTTCTTGGTTCCCGCCGTCGCCGCAGCCCATCAAGTTGAGCGGAGACAGGCCACCGAGTTCGCGCGCCACGCGCTGCGATAGGTCCTCCGACAGCGGGCGCGGACTTGTGTGGTCTTCCGCGCGCAAACGTCGAAACGCGGAGCCCGTAAAGGTCTGACAGTAGCCATTTTCGTGGTGGCCAACATCGCCCGTGGTGACAAGGTTGTCGACCCCGCGCAGGAAGCTCACATGCTGCGCGATGCTCGCGAGCTCGCCCGTCGAGCGCCCGGCCGCAAGCGCCGCATTGAGCGCCGCCGCATCCACTGCAGTGGCCGTACCTGACGCCGGAGCAATCGCTGGCCAGAACTGCTCATTGAACCGCCCTACCCCTTGCGACACGCCGTACGCGTGCGAGAAAGCGTAGAGAAATGTGGGGCCGGCGGCCGCCTTGGCCGTTCGTGGCATCAAGCCCTCGAGCAGCGGCAAGCCCACAATGGCGCCGCCTGCACCCATCAAGAAACGTCGTCGTCCTAGTTGACTCATAGTGCGCTTACTCCGTGATCTTTCGCGTAGTGAATGCAGGACTCGAAAGCACAATGCGCGCAACGTCCTTCGATGACAGGCGTCGCTCCGCCGTGAGTTTTTCCACGTTAGCGACAAGAAGCGACTCCATCGTCGAGTGCTCGTAGCCCAAGAAGTAATGCGACATGCGGCGCGCGTAACAGCTTTGGGCTTGCTTGCTTTCCGCAAGCTTCGGCAGAAGCTCGGTGTGGTCTTTGAACGGCACCGCGACGCCGTCGACCTTTACGCTGCCCGTCGAGTCCACCGCCTCACCGTTGTCCAAGGCCTCATACATTCCGGCGGCGTCAAAGTGCTCGAAAGCATAGCCCTTGGGGTTCAAAATTTCGCTATGGCAGCCCTTGCATGCGCCCCCACCGACGACCGACTCAAGACGTTTCCTGGAGGTTTTCAAATTCTCGGGGTAGGTGGCCGGGAAGGTCTGCGGCTCTCCCGTCGGGTAGCTTTCACACAGCACGTTGTGGAGCATCGCGAGGCCGCGAACGACCTGACGGCGATCGGAGCTGCCGGCGCCCCAAGCAACCCACCCCGCACGCGTAAGCACGCCGGCGCGCTCAGGCCCTAGCTCCACACGCTTGTAGTCTTGCGTGTAGTCT
>JAYWGI010000194.1:0-6833 GCA_043779025.1 Myxococcales bacterium | reverse complement strand
CGGTCACATCCAAGTCCTTGGGCGCGCTCGCTAAGCCGTCGCTGCTGTGCCAGCGCACATGCGCAGGCGCCTCCATGTTCACGGCTGTACCAGGCGGTACAGACCATGCGAGCCGCACCTGCGTGACGCCTTTCGGACGCACCGCGATACCGCCGATGTTCAGCTTATCTCCCACCGCTTTCACGGCGGGCGGAGCAAAAGGCGCCGCTGCCAAAGTGGATGCATTCTGCACGGCTTGAGATTTGAGCGCTTCTGGTGCCGGAGCGCTTTTGCATGCCAAGACCCAGAAAGGCACGACGAACGCAGCAAAGGCCAAAGGGCGGTACTTCATGTGATGATCCTGGGTCCGTCTTCGCTGACGGGCGGCGGCGCGCCCGTGTGACTGAGCGGCGTGTCTTCGCCTCGGCCGGCGTCGGCTTGGGTAAAGAATTCGAGCAGCTCGCGCCGGCGTGCGTGGGCGTCGGAGCGCCCAAGCTCGATAAGCTGACGCGCAAAGCCGCCATCGAACAACACGTAGCTTGCAAGGTCGGCCTCGCCGCCAAACCCAAAGTCGGTCAGGCCCAAAAGCTTTCGCGTGATGATGGCGTTGCCGCGGAAGCGACCGCTCTTGATGTGGTCTGCGGCGAGCTGCCCCAAGTCCTCGCTGGGCCGGATGGTGAGGCAATTGACTTCATTGTAGCCCGCGCGTCCGTCCTCACGCGCGACACGGCTGATGCGCTGCTCGAAGTCGGGGCCGTACGCTGTCTTGGCGTCACGCAGCACGCTGTTCAAGCGGTTGAGAAGCTCTACGTCGGCATCCATATGATCAAGCAAAAATGCGTTCAGAACCTTGCCCACCAAGAACGCAGCTCCGGGCGCGCGCGACGGCGCGTTCATTGATTCGTCCACCACCACGCCGCGCACATCGCGCGAGCTACCGAGCGCCAACACGTGGGTTGCGCCCAAACGAAGCGCAGGGGAGATCGGTGTATTCTGCCGCAATCCGCCGTCTACGTAGAGCTGCGAATCCAAGCGCACAGGCGGAAAGATCATGGGGATGGCCGCGCTTGCGAGCGCATGCTGCGGGCCAATGGCAGCGTCGCGAAAAATGGTGCGCGGAGGCGCGGAGGTCGGCATCACGCAGTCGGGCGAGGTCTGCATAAAGACCACCGTGCGCCCAGTCTGAATCTCGGTGGCTGACACGGTGAGCGCACGCAGCTCGCGCTTGGCCAGCACACGGGAGATGGCGCGCCAGCTGATCTCTTTTTGGATCAGCGAGGCCATCGGGTTGAGGTCAAATATGCCCGCGCCCTCGCCGCCGCCTGTGAGCAACTTGGGCAAGCCCACCACTTGCTTAAGACCAAACCCCAGCACCTTGCTCAACTGCAACTCGGACCAGAGGTTCACCAGGCGACGCAAGCCCAGTACCGGGTCGGCCAGATTGGAGGCCAGGTAGCAGGCGTTGATGGCGCCCACGCTGGTGCCACTCAAAATGTCCACACGCGGCGGACGGCCATAAAGCCTGGCAAAATCGTCAAAAACATACCAGAGGACGCCCACCTCGTAGGCGCCGCGGGCGCCGCCTCCGCTCAAAATAATGGCTGTGCGGGAGGGCGCAGGCCCGCGCGATGACGGCGCCGGACTCACGGGCTGGCTCGCAGGACGGCTCGCGGACTGGCTCGTGTTTAGGCCTGGCGACAAGGAGGAGGGGGGAGCGTCGGTCATGAGCTTGATGCCGCAGTGTGCCAGACCGCGCGCCCGAAGCCCACGTTTCGCGTGCCACAACATGGCAAGCGAACGCATCTTAAGCGTACACTACGCTCGCTCGAGACAAGCCGATGACCACTACGACCCCTTATCCCGCCCCGGTTGCCGCCGGAACGATCGACAAAACACCGGTCGCAAACCTGCTCATTTATGTGGCTGAGAACAAGCTCAGCGGCACCTTGGAGATCACGCCGCCAGGCGCGCTGCCCTTCACCATTTTGTTGGACGGGGGCTGCCCCGTAAAGGTCAAGTCCGCTGAGGTTCATGGGCTTATCGGAAGCATTCTCGTCGACTTGGGCAACGTATCCCCCAACCAAGTGAGTCGCGCACTGGATGCATCCCGCGAGCAAAAGCGCATGGTCGGAGAGCTTCTCATTGAGCAAGGAGCGCTCACTCAAGCCGAGCTGGAGCGCGCGCTCTCCGTGCAGCTAGAGCGCAAACTTCTGCGCGTCTTCAAGTTGCCCGCAGGTTCAGAATTTGCATTCTACAAGGACTTCAACGCACTCGAGGGCTTCGGCGCCAAAGATGCGCGAGGCATTGATGCGGCCAACGTGATCTGGCGTGGCATGAAGACCACCCCGCCCGTGTCTCATGTGGACACGGCGCTCACTAAACTGGGCGCAAGCTACCTGCGGCTGCCCGAGGGCGTAGCGCTGGAGCGGTTTCGCCTTTCGCCCTCCGAGCTGGATTTTGCCAAGCAGTTCTCGCTTCGCGACATTCGCGCTGACCGCTTGCCCGTGCAGCCCGGCGTAGACGAGCCTACGGCGCGCCTTCTTGTCTATTTGTTCGTCTCCACCAAGGTGCTCACCGTGGCGGAGAACAGCAACCCGGGCTCCGTGATGCCGCCAAGGCGACTGTCCACGCAAAGCTTCAACATGAGCGAAGTCATCCGGCAGCGCGCCGACGCCGTGGTGAACCAAGACCTCTACGCAGTGCTGGGCCTGGCCTTTGGAGCCAGCGTGGAGGAAGCGCGGAAGGCCTACAACAACCTGGTGCGCACCTGGCACCCCGATCGCATCCCCGACAAGCTCGCGGAGCTACGCCCGCAAGCTGCCACCGTCTTTGCGCGACTCACCGAAGCCCATGAAACACTGGGCAACGAGGCCTCTCGAGCCAAGTACTTGGTCGACCATGCCAGCGGCACAGCGGCGGAGGATTTGGGTGCCGAGGAGCTGGCCGTGCGCGGCGCACTGGACGCCATTGGCGAGTTCCAACGCGCAGAAGTATTTCTCAAAAAGCGCGACTACGCACAGGCCGAAATCCACGCGCGCGCGGCAGTGGAAGGCGACGACACCCAAGCCGACTACATCGCGCTGCTCGCTTGGATTCTGTCGACCAAGGCCGACTACCAAAACGACGAAAGCATCTCGGTGCTCATCAAAGACTTGAGCCGCGCAGTGGAAATGAGTCCGCTCTGTGAGCGCGCCCGACACTACCGCGGCATGCTGCTCAAGCGAGCCGGCCGCACCGAGGAGTCGCTGAAGGATTTCAAGAAGGCGGTGGAGATCAACCCCGGCAACATCGACGCCGCACGCGAGCTCCGATTGCACCTGATGCGCACGTCGAGCGGGCTCAACACGGCGGGTCCGAAAAGTGTCCCCAGCAAGGGGCCCGGCAGCAAGGCGTCGACCGACAAGCCGCCACCAAGCAGCTTCTTCGGCCGGCTCTTTAAGAAGAGCTGAGCTTGAAGAACGGGGCCATGGTTACCAAGCGAGAAAGACGCAGCAGCCGACCAGCGACACGAATGACGCCGCGATTACGACCAAAATGACTTGGCCGCGGCGAGATGGGGTTGGCACATTCGAGGCGATGAAGAGAACGAAAAACATGAGACTGGCGATAAACCCGCACGCGGCGAGTCGCTCGGATTTGCCGTAACGCACACTCACTTTGCGTGCCTCTACACTGGCAGTATGTGTCCGCAACATTCTGCCATCCCCGACGGACACCTCGGCGGCGTGAGGTGCGGGGTGCCACGATAAGTAGGCCAGATCCATTTCGAGACCACCACGGTCTGGACAGGTCGCGGCGCCCTCGAAAAGGAGGGCGTCATTATGTTGGCCCGCGACTCGAGGACCATCGATCCACGTGCATTCCTTCCGGGAGCTTCCGTCTATATCGTGTTGATCCTGAGCGTACATCTGGACAAGCGACGAAAGCGCTGCCGAGAGCGTCGTGCGCTCCTGCTCCGATGCGACGGGGATCTCGCAGGATACGCGCAACGTCGGCTTGCCCAAGCCCTCCAGGTTGCGCGTGTCAACGCGGCAACTCGATCGGTTTGCCGTGTGCGCGCGCGCCGACGTACAAACGAACAGCGCGGTAGCTATCAACCAGGCTCTCATGCCTGCGGACGCTATCACATGGTATGAAACAAGCCGATGACCGCGTCGCTTGCATTGGGAACCTTAGGCTGGTCGGCACGGACGCCGGACGCGGAGCTGGGCGGCATGCTCCGCGACGCGGCCACCTTCGGATTCGAAGCCGTAGACACTGCGAACGCGTACGACAACGGCGCAACGGAGGCACGTATCGCGGCCCTGGGGACCACGCTCCCGGTGTGGACGAAGGCCGGGCTGGCGCGCGCATCGGGCAGGCCCGAGGGCTTGTCGCCCGCAGCGCTACGCGGCGCCGTGGAGGCGAGCTTGAAACGGCTGGGTGCAGAGCGCATCGATCGCCTCTACCTGCACGCGCCGGACCCGCACACGCCGATTGAGGACACACTGCATGAACTATGCACGCTTGTGGCGGAGGGCAAGGTTCGCACCTGGGGGATGTCGAACTACCCCGCGTGGCGCGTGACGGAGGCGCTGAGCATCGCCCGTGGCCTGGGCCTTCATCCGCCGGAGGACCTGCAGATTCTCTATCATGCGCTCGCGCGCGAAGCCGAGCTCGAGCTCTTGCCCCTGGCCCATGCGCGCGGGCTGGGCGTGTCGGTATACAACCCGCTTGCCGGGGGCCGGCTCGCTCGCACCACGCCCGAGCCTGCGGGGCGTCTCGCAACAAATGCATACTACAAAAAGCGCTATGGCGCCCCAACCCTGCTCGCGCGCGCTCAAGATCTAGAGCGCGTGGCGCGCGCGCACAGTCTCTCGCTGCCTGAATGCGCCCTGCGCTTTGTGCTTGCGCGCCCCGAGGTGCGCACCGTGATCGTGGGCCCGCGCACACGCGCGCAGCTCGCGGAGCTCGCTAAGTGGCATGCCAAGGGGCCGCTGGCGGGCGAGGCTTTGGCGGCCGTCGTTGCACACCTTGACGCATGGCGGGGTATGACGGAGACCTACATCCGTGGACATTGAACGCATCCTTGCGGAGTACACGGAACAGGGCTACGCGCGCTTGGGGGTGGTGGCCAAGCCGCACGAGCTCGCAGTGCTACGCGCACGGATCGACGCGCTGATGATGGGCGAGCGCAGCTACCCGGGCATGTTCTTTCAGAAGGACACCGACAATGGCCTGTACGAGGATTTGCACTTTCGAAAGGGCTTCGAGGGCCCCACGCTCAACTACCGCAAAGTAGAGAAGCTTGAGCTCGATCCCGTGTTCCGTGCGTGGGCCAACCACCCTGTGTTCGAGCAATTCGCAAAGGCTTGGTACGGCCCGCGCGTGGTGATCTATCGCGCCCTGATGTTCAACAAGGCGGCCCAGACGGGCGGCAGCTACTTGCCCTGGCACCAAGACGGCGGCAGGTTTTGGGGCTTAGACCGCGAGCCCAGCCTGCAAATCTGGACCGCCCTGGACGACGCCGACTTGGAGGGCGGCTGCGTGCAGCTGATTCCGCGCACTCACACTGCGGGGCTCGTGACGCCGCTGGGCGGAGTGATTCAGCCGGAGCACTTGGACCGCGCCCAGGCCGAAGCGCGCGCCGTATCGGTGCCCGTGAAGGCAGGCGAAGTATTGCTGATCCACAACCACCTGTGGCACCGATCCAAACGCAGCAGCTCGGGCGAGGCGCGCCGCGGACTCACTGTATGTTACATGCATGCAGATACCAAGTGCTTGCGCACCAAGCGGGCTCCGCGCGTGTTCTACCGCGTGTTTCCCTCGCCAGACCCCTACGTGCCCGTGGGCGAGTGGGTCGGCGAGTCGGCGTAGAACGGGCGCGTTACGACCACCAGTGGGCGTGTGCTAAAGGACGTCGTTGACTTAGAGAGCACCGAAGTTGCGTGGAGCTAAACTTTTTCGTGGCCGGCCAGCATGGCGCCCAGCTCGGCGAGCGCATAGGCCGGCAAGCCCAAGCTACCTGCAGCAATCACCAAATCGGGAACCAAAGCATCCCGTGTGTTCTGCACATACATAGCCGCGCCCCTCGCCTGCATCGCGCGCGCGCCCTCGATTCCATCCACGCCGCCTCCCGTGAGCAATGCCGCCGACGCATGGGTGCCGCAGACCTCAGCCGCCGAACGGAGCAGCACGTCTGCGAAGTGAGATGCGCCATCGGCGACCGCCGATACGGCCGTCATCGCGTAGCCGCGGCTCAACGCTTGCAGCTCGAACGGCACGTCGCGCGGCACCAGATACAAAGTGTTTTCCAGCAGCGGAACCCCAACCTCGAGCACGCAGACGTCCAGGGAGGTTTTAGCACTCAGTCGGGCGGCAAGAGAATACATGTATTTTGCAGGCATTGCCGCCAGCGCCAAGCAGCCGAGCCCTGGCCACTCTTTCACGCCACTCACCAGCTCGAAAAGCGCTTGAGGTCCGCCGGTGCCCGTCACCAACACGGCGAGGCGCTGCGCAACGGCGTACTCTTTGTGCCCACCGGGAAGCAGCGAAGGCGTGGCCGTACGTGCAGCAACCAGACGCCCGGCATCAACCCGCGCGGCCTCCCTCACGGCAGACAACAACTCCACGCGCAGTTGCGTGGCATCCACGTCGACGAGCGAATCTGGCTTCGCCACGAAGCGTAGCGCGCCGGCCTCCAGCACGCGCACTACGTTGTCCGACGACGAGTAACTGGAGAACACCACCACTGGGAACGGCCTCTTGGCCATCAGCAAACGCACCAAGGTCAGGCCATCGAGCTTGGGCATTTCCAAATCCACGATGGCCACATCGGGTGGGTCCAAGAGCCAAGTACGCAGCGCCTCTTCGCC
>JAYWGI010000193.1:0-2523 GCA_043779025.1 Myxococcales bacterium | reverse complement strand
CTATCTCGTCCTCGCTGGCGCTGCCCGCGAGCTCACCCAGCATGTCGTTCGCGTCATGACGGCATTTGCGAATGGCAACCTTGCAGTCCTCGCCGTACTTGCGTGCGAGCTTTTGAAACTCTTTACGACGCTCTTCGGTAAGCGGCGGCAGCGGCACGCGAATGATGTCACCATCGGCTTGAGGGTTGAGTCCCAACTCGCTCTCGCGAAGTGCTTTTTCGATGGATTTAAGCGCGCTTTTGTCCCACGGTTTGACGATGAGCAACCTAGCCTCTGCAGCGCTAATGTTGGCCATCTGGGGTAGTGGCGTCACCGAGCCATAGTAGTCGACCCGCACGTTTGAGAGCAGGTCGGCGTTGGCGCGGCCGGCACGAAGCTTGGCGAGCTCGCGGCGCAAGGAGTCGTGAGCTTTTGCAGCAGAAGCGATGAGTTCTTTTGTAACGTCGTCGATCATTTGGTGGGAGCCCTTAATTAGCCCAAAAATCCATACTTCGGACACTAGGCCGAAGTTGCTTGGGACTCCAAGCGCAAAACTCGCGCCTTTGTTGACGCGCGGACTTCGGCCCCGAGGTAGGCTCAAGAAATTCAATGAGCACGACGTCGAGCATTCATGCCTATGTCACGGGGTTTCCGTCGCGCAAGGCTACCGCCATTGTGGCCAAGCTCTTGCGAGATGGGCACACTGTGACGCTGCTCGCGCGTGACACCGCGTCCGCGGCGCAGGTATTTGGCAAGCATGCAGCGCTTCGTGTTCTGCAGGGCGAGCCGTGGGGGATTGACTTTTCGCTCTCGGAGCTCGAATACAAGGCTCTGTGCAGAGATGTGACGCACATCTTTCACGTGCCGAACGCGCGCATCGGCAGCGGCGCTGGAGAGGCCGCGCGAGATTGTGTGTCGTCTACACGTGAGGCGTTGAGTCTGCTCGGGGATGTACGAGCGAGTGCACGCCTCACCCATGTCTCGACAGTACTCACACTACGCTGCGACGAGGGAGTCGCCCGGGAGGACATGCGCGCAGACCCCGCGCGTCATCGCAGCCAAGTATTGCGCGCGTACGCACACGCAGAGCGTATGGTGGATGCAGACACGCGGAACCAAAGCCAGATTGTACGCACGGGCATCGCATTTGGAGATGCTCACACCGGAGACTTTGAGCCGGGGAGCTGGGGACATGTGCTCGCGGCGTTCGTGCTCGATTCCTCAGAGGATTTGCCGCTGCCGATTCCCGTACCGGAGCGCTCGACGCTGAACCTGGTCCCGACGGATTACGTCGCGCAAGCGGTTGTGGCGCTTGGGCTTCGAGTCGCGGGGCCTACGTCTGAATGTTTTCATGTCGTGGACGGTAAGCCCTACAGCGCGCGACGGGTTTTGGACTTGCTTGCAGAGGCTGCTGGGCGCGCAGCCCCTCGGTACTCCGTGCCTGCGCCCGTGTGGCAAGCGCTGTGGCGTGCGCCTTGGGTCGGGGCCGCTGCGGGCCGCGGGCGGGCACATGTGGTGGAGGGGTTGCTTGCCTCATCGCTGTATGATGCAAGCAATACGCGGGCCGTGTTGGGCGAGCTGGTAGATGCCTGCCCGGATTTCACGAGCTACGTCAAACCTGTGGTGGACCGGATGAAGGCGTACAAGCGCGCAGGTGGCCGTTCGCTCGACGCAGGGCTGTCCGACGATGATATTCCCGGATAGACGAGCCACCATGAGCCAAGACTTTATAGGCCCCGAGATGGCCAGCTTTAGGGTGCGCATGCCGGCGCCGCAGGTGGTGTTCCTTAAGGGCATCTTGGAGGCCCACGATGGCCTCGCGCAGCTCTATTCCGAGGGTGGAGGCGAATTGTGTATCGCTTGTCCGTGCGATCGCGAAGCCGAACTCGCGTCGCTGTTGCATGAGCTATGCACGGACATCCCGGGGATGTTGATCGCCTAATCTTCTGTTGGTGGGCGTAGAGTCGTTGGCGTTTTGGTGCCGGTTTGCTCGACGAGCGCGTCCACGTGTCGAAGTGACAGTTTGAGTGCGTGGGTCGCGTTGGCCTCGAGCACAGTGACCTCGGCTTGACCCACGATTAGCACATCGCCGGTCTGGGGGATTCGGCCCAAGCGTGAAGCGACAAGTCCGCCGAGCGAATGCACTTGATCCTCCTCCGCCATCACCTCGCCCAGGGTATCGTGCAACGACTCGAGATCGGTGAACGCGTCGATAACAAGTGTGCCATCAGCGTGGGTTTCTACAACCCGTTCTGCCTCGGTGTCATACTCGTCGCGAATGTCGCCAACAATTTGCTCGAGAAGATCCTCGAGGGTCACGATGCCGGCCGTCCCGCCAAACGCGTCGCTGACGACCGCCAGATGCTGGCGCTTCTGACGCATTTCGCGAAGCACCGACAACGCGGACTGTGCTTCAGCTACGAAGAGCGCGGGCTTTCGTGTGATTGTGTTGAGTTTGGTGGTATCCAAGTCCTTGTCGAGTAGCGCAAACAAATCTTTTACGTAGAGCAGTCCCACAATGTGATCGGGCGTGCCCTGATATAC
>JAYWGI010000192.1:0-2524 GCA_043779025.1 Myxococcales bacterium | reverse complement strand
CGTTCTGCGCGCGCACGCGCACCCAAGAGCTCGCGTTCCGCGCCACCAGCCTGTCCACGTTGTGCCATATGGTAGCGGGGGGCGCTGGCATCACGTTGTTGCCCGAACTTGCAGCATCGTCCGAGGCGGCGGCCGCTGGGCTACAGCTGAGAGCGTTCTCCGTGGGCGCGCCCTTCCGAACCCTGGCCCTTGTGTGGCGCAAGGGCGCAGCGCGTCGTACGGCGCTGAGCGAGGTGGCGCGCGTGATGCGCGGGGCCTATCCGCAAACGCACGCGCATTCAGTCTGACGAGTGTTGCACTCTGCACGCATTCGAAGTACCACACCGGCTTATGAAGACTTCTCTGCGTTCGTTCTCGTTGCTCACGCTCATCTGCGCTGCGGCGGTGGCTGCTTGCAGCAGCACCGACAACGGGGTGACGGTGCCCTCCGCAGGGGCTGACGCAAGTGTGCCGACCAACACCGATGGGTCGGTGGTCATCGATGCGGGCGCGTCGCAAGATGGCCCCGTCGACAGTGGCGCCACCCGACCGGCGCCGGTTTTTCTGCCCACGTCGGCCTACCTCACCTGGTTCACCCTGGATGCGGCGTTTCCGTTTGGCGTGACGCAAGTGCATGAAACGAACCGTGTGATTGAGGGCGCTTCGTGGGGCGCGCACGGCGGCCCGCTCAGCAATGCGTTCAGCGGCGACTCTCCTCAGGCTCTGCGATGGGTGCTGCCTGCGTCTGCCACCGCCGCCGCGACGATGAGCGCGCAAACGGCCACGACCTCATCGCTGCCCGCCAAGTTCTTTTGGGGGGCCGACGGCTTGCGCGACATGGTCGGAGTGGCGGCAGGGCTGCATTCCTACTCCACCAGTGCCGCTGCCTTCGCCGGTGAAGCTCTGATGTATTCTGCATCTTTCTCAATGGTGACGTCGCGGGCGTTTGTGAATGGCTACTATTCGGGCGTGGGCGTAACCGATGGCAACAAGACAGCTCTGGTCTACGCGGGCCTGTCACCGCTCTCGGCGAGCACAAGCGCAACGCAAGCCAATGGGTTGTATGTTGCACCTATTTGCGACGGCAAGCTGATTGGTGCGGCGGGGTGCGGCGGGCCGGCGCTTGTGCTCGCTTGGACCGGGGCTTCGGGCCCCGTCGTGCGTGATGCGATGGGCAATGTTTTCGTGGCCGCGTCGGTCTCCAATGCCTCCCCAGTCACCGACAAGATCTACGGGCTCACCTTGTCCGAAGTCATCGCTCGCGCCCCCGTGGCCGCCAGCGTCGTGGCGGAGCTTCGGACGGGTGGCACGGGGGGAATCGTTGCGCTCGCGCCGGAGTCGGCGAGCAAGTTTGGATGGTTGCTGGGAGCGAGCTTCACGCCGGGGGCGCCGATCTATGGCTACCCGTACACCCTCAGTGCGGGCCAGATCGCCGAGGCAGGCACGCCCACGGCCGCCGCCGTATCGCCCAGCTCCTCGGTGCAGGGGGTCGGCATGTTCAGCGACCCCGAAGGCGACTTGTGGCTCGCCGTCAATGTGGGAAGCAAGGGCTACTTCGTCGAACTGCGTCGCAAACCGTAAACTACACGCTCTAGAGGCTACGCAGGGCGCGCTTTGCGATGCGCTGCGTAGCCGCGTCGGGTGAGCACTGAAGCCACTGTGTGCAAAGTGCATGCACCCATTCGGGCTGA
The DNA here is from genome assembly GCA_043779025.1 of Myxococcales bacterium. Lineage (GTDB taxonomy): Bacteria > Myxococcota_A > Polyangia > Polyangiales > Polyangiaceae > JAAFHJ01. The sequence continues at coordinate 854 of JAYWGI010000192.1, read as the reverse complement.
GTTTTTGCTGCATCGTTGAGCCAGTTGGCGACCGAGTCCTGCGGATACTCGTGGGGTTCTGCCCGAAGCGGCTCAAGCAATGCCCGGGCTTGCTCCGGATTCTTCTTGAGCGGTTCGAGGTGCTTGCACCACACACCGCGAGGCCTCAGCGCTTCGACGGCAAAGCGTCGCACGTTGTGCGAAGCGTGCGCAGTATAGGGCACCATCGCGGCGATGGAGGCGCGCACATCGAGGTGCAGCGCGGGCCGCAGCGCAAGCCAAGCCCATTCACGCACGCCAAAGTGCGGGTCATCGGCAAGGGCGACAAAGCAAGCAATGTGCACGCTGATCGGATCCGCCGCTGTAATCGGCGTGGCCGCAATGGCATAGGCGACCGCGCCGCGCACGGTGTCGGAGGTGTGCGTCGCCAACTGCGAAAGCGCGTCGTCGTCGCAGTGGGCCGCAAGCAAGGCGCCCGCGCGAGCAAGGCGTTGGGTGATCGGTACGTGGGTCGCGAGTTGGGCGCGCACTTCGGGTGCTGCATCGGGGAGCACGGCCGCAAAGAGCTGGACGAAGTCCACCGCCAACGCCTCCGGAAGCGTGCGGGATGCACGCAAGCCAAGGTTGAGCTCTCGTAAGTAATCCGCGGGAATGTCCAGAACGCGCGCATAGCCTTTGGAATCGTTCGTTGCATTCATGCAAGAAGTGCATAGCGCAGCCTCAGCGATGTCGTGAGAAGCATCACGCGTTGCACGCGGCGTGGCACCAGGCGAACTCTCCAAGTCCACAGTGCTCCGTGGTAGAGTCGCACCGATGAACTTTTCCACGTTCCGACAGCGCGCGGTGACGGGTGTTATCTCCGGGCTCTTTACCGG
>JAYWGI010000191.1:0-2527 GCA_043779025.1 Myxococcales bacterium | reverse complement strand
CGTGCCTATACTTGGCCACAGCGCCCAAATCGAACGCCGCCAACCTTGCATGGCACCGCGCAAAAGAGCTTGTGAATGCGCACGGCGCTTTGGATGTGCCCGCCAAGTTGCGCCCGGCGAGCAACGCCAGCAGCAAGGCGCTGGGGCATGGTGCAGACTACAAGTATGCCCACGACTTCGAGGGCGCAGTGGTGGCCGGCGAGACCTATTTGCCGGAGGCCTTGGTCGGCCAAACCATCTATGGGCCCACGGCGCGCGGTGAGGAGCTACGCATCAAGGAGCGGCTCGAAAAACTACGCGTCAAGGAGTGACGCCAAGAAGCGCATCAAGAGCCGACTTGAGCTCGCCCAGCGCGTGGCTGTTGCGCGATGCTTCGGCCGCTGCGATGCCGGCCTCGTACCACGCTTGGGCATCGTCTTTGCGTCCGGCGCTCTCGAACATCTGCCCTGCCATCAGGTACTGCGGCACGTAGCTGGCATCGAGCGCGCGTAGGGCGAGGAATGCGTTCTCGGCGTCGCCGATACGCCCTAACGAGCGGTACTCCTGGGCGAGGCCGTAGTGGGGCATGGTGTCCTTGGTGCCCGAGGCCACCAGCTGTTCCAGAAATGCGAGGCGTTTGGTCGACATGGCAAGGTCAATGTAGCGCAGACCCATGATACATGTGGAGCATCATGACCATGTGCGTCACCCCTATGCTCACCCAGGAACAAATTGCTGCCCGTGTGGCCGAGCTGGGCGCGCAGATTGCCGCCGACTACGCAGGGCAAAAGCTCACCGTGGTCTGCATCCTTAAGGGCAGCTTTGTGTTCTGCGCGGACTTGGTGCGCGCCATCGACTTGGACTTGCGCGTCGACTTTCTCGCCGTGCGCTCCTACGGCGAAGGCACGGAGAGCTCTGGCGTGGTGCAAATCGTCAACGATTTGTCGAAGCCCATCGAGAACGATCATGTACTTGTCGTGGAGGACATCGTCGACACTGGGCTGACCATCGCGCATCTGATCGAGCTGCTGCAGACGCGGCACCCGGCGAGCATCAAGGTGTGCTCCTTGCTCAACAAGCCGGCGCGCGCCCGCGTGCAAGTGCCCATCGACTATTTGGGCTTCACCATCGAAGACAAGTTCGTGGTGGGCTACGGCCTCGACGATCGCGAGTTCAAGCGCAACCTGCCGTTCGTGGGTGTGGTTGAGACCGTTGCCTGAGAGCGAAGGGGGCGTCTCGGGCCTGGCGCGCGATCTCGCTCTTGTCGCGCTGGGTGCCAACTTAGGCGACGCGATGAGCACACTACGTGAGGCGGCACGCGCACTCGCGGGCCTGGCCGACGGCCCGGTGGCATTGTCTGCATTCTACACCACGGAACCTGAGCGGTGTCCCGAGGGCTCACCGCTCTTTGTCAACGCGGCCGCGGCCTTTGTGCCGCGCGCCGGCATCGTCGAAGCGGCAGCATTGCTTCGCGCTCTACACGCCATCGAAGTGCAGCTGGGGCGTGCGCCCAAGCGGGTGTTGAACGAGGCGCGCGTTGTGGATCTGGACCTTGTCGCTTGGGGCGGGCGCGTGGTGCACTCGGCGGAGTTGGTGTTGCCGCATCCTCGCGCACATCTGCGTGGTTTTGTGTTGGTTCCGCTGGCGGATGTGGCACCGAGTTTTGTGCTGCCAGGCCAGGCGGCGACGGTAAGCACGCTGGCTCGGCAACCTGCACTTCGAGTCGGAGTCCGTCGGTGCGCCACATGATTTCGCCACATAGATCTGTGCGGAGCACATGGATGCCGGGACGGGCCTCAAGCCTAGCGAGTGCTTCTGCAGTAGGGTGACCAAAGCGGTTGCGCACCCCGCTTGAGATCACGGCGAAGCCGGGCGCGACGGCCGCGAGGAACGCTTCGTGGCTTGAGGTGCGGCTGCCGTGATGTCCCACCTTGAGCACATCTGCTCGGAGCTCCGTGGGCAAGGCGAGCAGCTCTTGTTCCTCCGCCTGCTCGGCATCGCCCACGAACAGGAAGCGCCGCATGCCGTAGTCCACCCGCACGACGATGGAGTTGTCGTTGGTGTGCTCGTGCATAGCCTGACCCGTGCAGGGTGCAAGTACCGTGATACGCACCGTGCCCAAGGTATGAACGCCGCACACCTCGCGCGGGCCGCGCAGACGTGCGCCGCGCTCCGCCAGCGCGTGCAACGCCGCCACATAGCTACTGCCGGGCTGTCGCAGGTTGGCCTCGCCCGAGTCCCATACTTCGCCGACTTGCACGTCGCGTAGCGCAGCGAGCAAACCTCCCTCGTGATCGGGGTGTGGGTGCGACACGATCGCCACATCTACGCGGTAAATACCAAGAGAACGCAATGTGGGGGCGACAGTGCGCTCCCCCGGATCGGGCCCGGGGCCCACGCGTCCTCCGGCGTCGATGAGCATAACCTCGCCGCTGGGCAGACGTAGAAGCGTAGCGTCACCCTGGCCCACATCCAGATGGCGGATCTCCAAGTCACGATGCCGTGCTCGCGCCCATGAGATGGGATCTGGTGGCGCGACCACGCCGTG
>JAYWGI010000190.1:0-2534 GCA_043779025.1 Myxococcales bacterium | reverse complement strand
CGCGTGGAAGAACGCGCCCCCGGGACCGAACGCAGGCGGCGGAAGCGGTCGCTCGTCGGGCTTTGGCGGCGCCAACCCCTCACCCAATGGCCAGCAGTGGGGCGCTCCTCCAGCGCCTCGCGACAGCCGCGACTCACGCGATCGCATCGCTGCTAAGCCACCGGCGCCTCGCGCGCCTAACAAGTCGGCGCCTGCGGGCTCTGACCCCTACGCGCGTCCACGTGCACCGCGTGCGCCAGGGCCAAACGGCGCGCCGGCATCAGCGGGTCCAAAGAGCGGCGCGCCTTCGGCCGATGCACCACCGCGCTATCGCGGCGGCCCGCGCGGCTGAGTCTGCACACAGCAATCGTGCAGCGAGCACAAGACGCTGCTTGCAAGTTTTGAACGGCCCGACTAGACATTTCGGTGCGCGGTGGAGCAGCCAGGTAGCTCGTCGGGCTCATAACCCGAAGGTCGTAAGTTCAAATCTTGCCCGCGCAACCCAGAACCAAACCCCGAGTTCTCTGAAAGGAGAATTCGGGGTTTTCGTTTCTACGTCGTGGGTCAGGCGTGTAGGTTGGCCTCAGATGGAATCCAACCCGCTGCCGATGCTGCTCTTCTTTCTGTTCTGCGGCACGGCCTTGCTGGCTGTGCTCGGTGGATTCTTCGTCGTGCAGCCGCGCACCCAAGTGGTGGTGCTCTTCTTCGGTAAATATGTGCGCACCGTCGTGGACGACGGCATTGCGTGGGTGTTCCCCATTGGCCGTCAGTTGTATCGGCTCTCGGCGCAAGTGATGTCCATTGAGCTGCCGCGCATGATGGTGCTTGAGGCGCACGGCAACCCCATCGAGGTCGCGGCCGTGGTGCAGTACCGCGTTCGCGAGGCGCAGAAAGCAGCACTCGAAGTAGAGAGCCCGAACGACATGGTGCGACTCCTGGCTTCGGCCGTGGTGAAGAATGTTTGCTCGCAGTTCCCTTATGCCTCGGACGATCCGGCTGCACCTTGTTTGCGCAAGGAGAGCACGGCCGTGAGTGAAGCCTTGGAACAAGAGCTGCAAGAGTTGGTGCAATCTGCAGGTATCGAGGTGCTGCAAGTGCGCCTCAACGACTTGGCTTACGCGGCTGAGATTGCGCAGAGCATGCTGCAGCGGCAGCAAGCCGTGGCGATGGTCGAGGCCCGCCACACCATCGTAGACGGCGCCGTGGGCATTGTGACCCAAGCCGTGCAGCGCATGCAGGAGTCCGGTAGCCAAATGGGTGTAGACAGCACCGAACAGTTCGCCAGCAACTTGATGCTGGTGCTATGCAGCGGCGAGCATGTGCAGACCACACTGCCGTTGATGCAAGCCACGACGAGCCAAGGAGTGCCCCGCTGATGCTGCACTTCGCACTGTTTCTTGCGCAGTATGTGACGCGTTACGACCAAACGAAGGCTCCGTCCGGCGATGGCGACAAGCTTGCTCTGGTTCTAGGAATGGGTGGTTTTATGCTGTTCTTTATCATCTTCGTCGTGTTCGTGTTGCCTGGCTTTTTCATCGTGGAGCCACGACAAGCGCGCGTGCTTTTGCGATTCGGCACGTTCTCCCGAACCGTTCAGACACCGGGGATTCATTGGGCCTTCCCCATCGGTTTGCAAAAGCTGGGAGCCTCGCTTCGCGATGCCGTCGGCACCTTGCCTGTGGTCACCGTGGTTGAGGCTAGCGGCAACCCGATCCAGGTTTCAGCCGTCGTGGTGTACCGCGTGGTGGACGCACGTCGCGCACTGCTCGACATTCGCGGGTACCACGCCTTCGTGATGAATCAGGCCTCAGCCGCGCTCAAAGCCATCTGTTCGCGTTATGCGTATTCTGCACGTACCTCCGGCGAGCCTTGCCTCAAGGCCGAAAGCCCCGAGGTGCTCGCTGCGTTGCAATCGGCGCTCCAAGAACACGTGAATCATGCAGGTATTGAGATCGTGCTCGTGCGCCTCAACGACCTCACCTACGCGCCCGAGATTGCCCAAGCCATGCTGCTCCGCCAGCAAGCCCAGGCCATGATTGAAGCCCGCCGGACTCTGGTAGACGGCGCAGTCGGCATCGCGCAAGACGCCCTCGCAGGCCTGGCCACCGCCGGCCTACAATTGCGCGCTCCAGCACGCACCGCGCTCTTATCCAACCTCACCCTTCTGCTGTGCGACAGTGCTCGAAACGACCGTCAAAATACCGTGGTCTCCCGCACACGCACCTCGACCGGCGCCGACTGAATGCCCCCACCGCCGCACACCTGGCAATACGGCAGGGGGCGCCTAAACGGCGCAACCAACACAGCTCGTGAGCTTGCTCCTCCAGCGCGGGACCGGCGCCGCGGAGGCCGGGGAGCATGCACGCCGCGCTTGCGATTACTCGCTGCTCGGGACACGCTCCGGTCCGTCGCGCGTTGTCGCGATGACACGCCACAGGATGCCCCAGTGCACTGCCCTTGGGGTCGCGAAACGACGCTTACTCCCTCCGCCGGTGGCCCGTGCGCTTTGACTCGCGCTCGGACCTTCGGTCATCGCAAACGCACGGCGCACATGC
>JAYWGI010000189.1:0-2537 GCA_043779025.1 Myxococcales bacterium | reverse complement strand
TCATCGGAACACGCGGCGTTTGAGGCGCCTTCGCGAGCCCAATACGCATCCCCAAAGACCAGGTACCGCCGCTCTCGGCGATGTCCTTCTTCTCAATCGAGAAGGCTGTCGCGGCATTTGCGGGAGCGGCAACAAAGACGGCAGCGACGACCACGGGGGCCAAGAGACGGACGACGGCGGGGAAGGTGAACGAGCTCATAGATGCCGATGCTACCCCAAGCAACGTACCTGTGGCCCGCATTTCGTTTGACCTTTGCGCCGATCCCGTTCATCAACTGTCCGCAGTTCGCTGCTTCGCAGGCTCGCGGGGCGCGACGACAAGAGGTCAGTATATCGCATGATGGGGCGTCCCCGATTCGACCCGCGCCAAGCGCAGCGTGGTCCCTTTGCAACCCGAGTGAATCACCGTATTCGCGTTCCGGAAGTCCGAGTTGTCGGCGCCGATGGTGCGATGCTCGGTGTGCTCCCAACTGGTGAGGCCCTGCGTCTTGCACACGAGGCGCAGCTGGATTTAGTCGAGGTAGACGCCAAAGCGGTGCCCCCCGTCTGTAAAATCTTGGACTACGGAAAGTTCAAGTACAGCGAGAAGAAGAAGAGCGCCGAGGCAAAGCGCAAGCAGACCAACATCGAGCTCAAAGAGGTCAAGCTTCGCCCCAAAACAGACGATCACGACATTGCCTTTAAGACGCGTGCCGCGCGTAAGTTCTTGGAAGCTGGCCACAAGGTAAAGTTCACCGTTCGCTTCCGCGGCCGCGAGATCACGCACCCTGAAAAGGCGCAAGAGCAGCTTAACCTTATCATCCCGGCTCTTGAGGACATCGCCAACGTCGAGGGGCGTCCCGCGATGGAAGCGCGCACCATGACTTTGATGGTGGCCCCGAAGCCACAGATCTTGCAGCGCGTGGCTCAAGCCAAAGCGCAGCGTGAAAAAGAGCGTCAGCAAGCGGAGCGCGAGGGACGCCCAGCACCGCCAGAATCCGCTCCCTCGCTCGAGGATTTGCCGGATGACGACGACGATGACGACGACGACGACGCGTGAAGCGGAGATCTCTGAGCTGGAATGCCAGATCAGAGATCACAATAAGAGGTACTGGGTGCAAAATGCACCGAGTATCTCCGACACGGACTACGATCACCTGGTGCGACGCCTTACGGAGCTCGCGCCAAATTCCGCTCTTTTGGCCGACTTGGGCGGTGAGAGAGTAGAAACCGGGGTCCGGCATGCGCGCCCGATGTTGTCGCTCGACAAAGCGTACGACGACGACACAGTATGCAAATGGGCTCAGAGCTTTGAGGGCGACGTGCTGGCGCTGCCCAAGTTTGATGGTATCGCTTGCACGCTTCGTTACCGCACAGATGGCATGCTGGCGGTTGCAGCCACGCGCGGCGACGGCTCGGTGGGCGAGGACATCACCACGAACGCACGTGAGATTCGCGACATCCCCCGGAAGATCCCAGCGCCTGGCGGCGAAGTGGAAATCCGTGGAGAGGTCTACATGCGCCTCGACGTGTTCGAGACCTTTAGAGCGCAAGGCATGTCCAATCCGCGCAACCTCGCGGCTGGCGCCATCAAGCAGAAGGACGCCGCCAAGTCGGCCGGGTATCAGCTTTCTTTCGCGGCCTATGAGGTCTTTGGTGTGGATGCCTCCACGCTGGCGGACAAGCTCAGACTACTCGAATCTTGGGGTTTTCCTCCCGTAGCCCACAAGTGTGTAGAACGCACGGATGCGGCGGCAGCTTATCACGCTTTTGCGAGCGATCGTGCTGCGTTGGGCTACGAGGTCGACGGCGTGGTCCTTATCGCCAACGAGGTATCGGAGCAGCTGAGGCTCGGCGCCACCAATCATCATCCGCGTTATGCCATCGCCTACAAGTTTCAGGGCGACAGCGGCGAGAGCGTGCTGCGCGGGGTCGAGTGGTCCGTTTCGCGCACCGGCGCCATCACGCCCGTGGCCGTGGTCGACCCGGTTCTGCTCTCGGGCGCCAGCGTCGAGCGTGCAAGCTTGCACAATGCAGGCTTGATGGACGCGCTTGGGCTTTCGCTCGGCGCGCGAGTCTTGATGTCACGCCGCGGAGGCGTGATCCCTAATGTTGAACGCGTGATCGAGCCCGGCTCCGATGCCTTTGCGATCCCAACGCTGTGCCCGTCATGTGGCAGCACGCTTCGACGCGAAGCAGACTTCTTGTTTTGCAGCACGCCGCGCACGTGCAGGGCCGCGCGGGTAGGGGAGCTCGCTCACTACGCAGCCACAACGGGCATGCTTGGCTTTGGCGAAGCGGTGCTCGTACAAGCTTACGAGGCGGGGCTTCTTGTGGAGCTCGCCGACTTCTACACCCTTAGCCAAGCTGCGCTGGAGCAGCTTCCCCGAGTAGGCGAGAAGCTCGCCGCCAAGTTGCTGGCGGAAGTTGCTCGCACACGCGAACTGGAGCTGGAGGTCTTCTTGCGCGCCCTGGGGTTGCCCGAACTCGCAAAGCAAATGGCCAGTCTTTTGGCTCGTCGCGCGGGCACCCTTGAAGCTGTTCTGGCGCTGAGCCTC
>JAYWGI010000188.1:0-2546 GCA_043779025.1 Myxococcales bacterium | reverse complement strand
CCTCAGCGAACGGACTCAGCATCTCCCAGCTTGCGCCCTCGTCGAAGCGCGCCAGCTCTGGCGCCGTCAATAAACCCATGGCCCCACACAGCGCTTTGACGCTGTCCCATGGCCACCAGGCGCCCGTGTTGGCGTCGTAGATGTCGAACACCGCCAGCGCGTCGTCGGTGGCCGCGCGGTTGACGTTGTACGTCATGTCCTCGTTGTTGCCGTACGACTCGCCAAACACGACCTGCCCCGGAGGCATGGCCTTGAGCCGGCGCGCCAAGTCATACCGGGTCGCAACCCGCGTCCACGCGTTGTCGGTGGCTGGGTCAAGCCAGCGGTTGCGCGAGCCAATGTGCAGCACGCCGTCGGAAGTGATGACCGCACGGAAGTTCTGACCATGTATCTTTTCCATGACCACGCAAGGCAAGTCCACGAAGGCGTGGATGTCGCGACGCAGCGGCTCCAGGTCGTAGTGCGCAATCCCGCACATCGTCGCCGGGACAGGGTGCTGCGGCGCGTTGGTGCCGCACGAGCGGTAGTGAACCTTCTCGGCAGGCGGGTCCCAACGCACGACACCCATGGCTTCGGCTACGTCGGCGCCCTCGGGCAGGTCTGCTAGCTCGGCAGGTACGGCGCAGAGCATGCCCATCGAGAAGATGCCGCGCAGCTTCTTCGCCTTGATGCGGCGCGATGAGCCCAGGAACGCGAACTGCTCGGTGTCAGGGGCGACGGAGTCCACGGGCAAATACACAGCCAGGTCGCCCTCGCTGAAGTCGCCCGTGCGGAAGACGACTGGATAGCCACCGTGGATGCTGGTCAGCATCAATGCGTCAGCGTTGGGGTGCTTTGAGACGGCGCCAATGCGCACGAGCTCGACGTGGAACTCGCTCATCACACCACCGCCTTCAGCACTGGACCACCAAGGCGCACGACCTTTGCCAAGCCGTCGCCAAACAGACGTCGTCGCATGCCATCGCCGTACTCGTTGAGCACCTGCATCTCGGTCATCCCGGTGGTGACAATGGTGGTGCGCTTGTTCGCGACGCGCTCCCAAATCAAGTCTTCGATTGGCCCCGAAAACGTTGCCGACCCAATGGGCTTGAGCTCGTCGAGTACCAGCACAGGCGCACGGTGAATGCGCTGCATCAGCTCGGACTCCACGCCTAGCCGCGTGTTGCGAAGGTCGCGCACAATTTCGCTGGCCATCACGAACGAGCCACCCTGCGCCGACTTGCGCAGCGCTGCGATGGCAAGCGACGTCTTGCCCATGCCGGACTGCCCAACAAGCGTGGACACCGTCGATGCCAGAATCTCCGCCACCGTGGTCTTTAGGTCGCTGCGTAGCTGAATGCGGTCCGCCAACATGTCGCGAGCGTCAGGCGCTGGGCGCACCCACTCGTAGCCCGCTGGGATACCAGTGCAGTTGTCCTTGGCAAGGCGTGCGCGCACGGCCTCAGCGGCCTGCTGAGCAAGGGCTTCGCGGACGTCGCACTCGCGGCAGGTGAGCCAGTCGCTGGGCCAGCCACAGCCTGCGCAGCGGCCATCAGCGGACCGTACTGCGTGGTCCTTGGTGGCGTCGTAGCCAGCGGCATCGATGATTTCTGACAGGCACTGAAAGCTCATGTGATCTCCTCTGCTCGTTTCCACGCTGGGTTTAGAAAGTCGCCTTGCTGCACTTGCCGGCTGCGAGCCGACGCGAAGCCATTGCCGGCGCCACGTGCCGCAAACTCACTCGCCCGGCGTTGCCAGTTCCGCCACGTCGCGCCCCAGTCCGCATGGGTCACGCCAGTGCCGCGGAAGTGGTCCAGGAATCGGACGAACTCGGAGTCCGTGGCGTCGATGGCCCAGCGCTCGCACCACGCAGCAAGCTGCTCGGGAGCAACCCCGGTGGTGGGCACTCGGGTGTTCGGCTTGGCCACAGCGCGCTTGGCCTCGGGCTTCGGTGGCGTCGTCGAGCTCAGGTGTTCAGCCACCATCGCAACTTGCTCCAGGGCAGGCGGTGGCGCTGAAGGCGACACAGGCGCGCTGCGCGCGCTCTCTACATGTTCTATGCTTAGATTTAGCTTAGTATTAGATTTAGAGAGAGGCGTTTCTACGTGTAAAAAAGCACTGTTCGGTAAAACCGTTTTGCTTCCGTTTTCGTTCCGACCTTGTTCCGATGTGTTTCCGACGGCGCTCCGTTTGCTCTCCGATGTGTTTCCGACCTTGTCCCGAGCGGGCGCCAATTTGTGATCGTCGCACAGCCGATAGTTGTCTCCGTCAGGGGCAAGCAGGCCCAGATTGAGGAGGCCGGCCAGGTTCTTGGGGGTTGCGTGTAGCGCCACCGCAGCGGCTGAAACGAACGTGCCGTCGCCGCGCGAGGCCGCGTGCATGGCGAGTAAGAAGAACGTTCCGACGGTGGCCGGGTTTGCCTTCATGATGGCGGGGTGAGTGCTCCACTCTGCGCCAAAGATGCCGTAGCTCACTTGCGCCCTCCGTCCTTCGCCACAAGGTCCACCGCGTCGTGCACAGCAGGCCACCCACGCGGCCCCAGGAGCTCGGCAATGGTGTGCTCTGAC
>JAYWGI010000187.1:0-2561 GCA_043779025.1 Myxococcales bacterium | reverse complement strand
AGGACAACGCCAAGGCAAGCTACATGCTTGCGGCCGACGGCGCGGGCACGCGCGTGACGTGGACCATGGCAGGCCACAACAACCTGATTGGCAAAGTCATGTGCATGTTTATGAGCATGGACAAGATGCTCGGCACGCCCTTTGAGACGGGCCTGAGCCGCCTCAAGACCAAAGTGGAATCGGCGCCAGCAGTTCCTGCAGCGCTCCCCGCCGCTGCGCCCTGAAACACATCACGCACCCCTGTCGCGCGCACGCCGCACACTATTTGTCGGCGCGCGCTGGCGCTTGACGAGATTGAGACTACGTGAGGGTTCATGACCTCCCTCACCGACAAATTGGTTTCTGGTGTCAACAAGATCAAAGAAGAGCTCGCGGAGGCCGCAGACAAGGCCGAAGCGGTGCTGGCCGATGTGGCCGCCGATGCCAAAGAAGCCGCCGCACTGGCAACCGACAAGGCCAAGCTCATGGGCGCTGCCGCACTTGATGCCGCCAGCGACGCCGCCGACAAAGCCGAAGCAAAGTTAAGCGAAGTCGCGGCGGATGCCAAAGTGGCCGCAGCCACGCTAGCCGACAAGGTCGAAGCAACGTTTGACACGGCCAAAGCCTCGGCTGTTGAAGCGGCGACCGACGCCAAAGTAGCAGCCGTCGCAGCCGCCGAGAAAGCCAAGGCCATGGGGGCTGCCGCTGTAGACAAAGCGTCCAGTTTGGTGGACGGCGACAAGAACGACAACGCGCCGTCGGCCTGAGCCTTCAACTATTGCACTTTGCACGCATAGACTCGGTCACTCTCACACAGAGAGCGACCGAGTCTATGTGCATTTTACACTTAGAATGTTTTAGTCCAAGTCGCCGGGTCGCAAGCCCCAAGCTGCAATCAGCTGGTCGAGGCGCGCCTCCGGCACGCTCACCAGCGTAGGCATGCCGCCCGAAAGTCCGAACAATGCGAGAAAATCCAGCCCGCTAGTGAAGGATGCCGCGAGCGTCAGGTTGCCCTTGTCCGTAAGCAAGGCAATCTCGGCGCGCGTCTGGCCGTCAAGCAAGAGCTGCGTTTTGTCATACCCTTTGCCGCCCTCGGCCAGCCTGAGCACGGCCACGCGTGACGCCGTACCGCCCGCCGCACTCTTCCACGGAGCGGGCAAGTGCACGACGCGGTAGCGGCGTGCGATCTCTCGCGTGCGCGCCTCGACCGCATCGAGCTCTGCGCCCGCTTCGTCGATCAAACGCCAGATCCCGGCGTCTTTCATGCCGCCCACCATGTGGTTCACAAGCAAGCCGCAAAACCCTGCGTCGCGAATGCGCACACGGATGGCGCGATCGATGCGCTGGGCGTTGGCCGACGGCGTGCCGATACGGGTGTCAATGGCGCGCGCGTCCGCGTCGGCGCCCGGGTAGACCTCGAGGCCTCCACGTATCCATTTGGCCGCGCTCATCAGGCCATCAAAGTCGCTGTGGCAGACAATGCTGCCCACCTCGCCGGCACGCGCCACAAGCTCCGGCGTGATCATCTCAGGGCAAGCGCCGTGCTCTTGCTTGCTTCGCAAAAAGAACCGCGCATCTTTGTTGTACTCCGCATGCAGTGCGTGATCGTGATGGTCTACCCACGCGGCAAGGCGATCGCCCACGTCTTTGAGAAACGGCCCGGTGATCCCGCCGAAGCCGCCGCCCGAGGCCTCGGATGCGAACGCAATGTCCAGCACGACCACGCGGCCGGGGAGGTCACGGGCCTTAGGAAGCTTACGTGGCGTGGCAAAACACAGGTACGGCGATGGCATGTGCGCAGACCCTACCATCTCCCTTGTTTCAGTATCCAAATGCCTACGGCCGCCAACGCCGCGTTGACGCCAACGCAGGCGCCACCGTATCGTATTCACCATGCTTGCGACGCGCGTGTTTATTTTCGAATCGGACAACCTCTATGCACGCGAGCTAGAGCGCGCTTTTTTGGAGCGCGGCGCCGTGCCTACGGTGTTCGAAGACGCGCAGATGGGCATCGCAGCGATGGGGCAGGACGCGCCAGAACTGTGCATTATCTCAGCCGAATTGACCAAAATGAGCGGCTTCTCGGTGTGCAATCGCATCAAGAAGGAAGGGAACACCGCGCACACGTCGGTGGTGATGGTGTCAAGCGAAGCGGGTGATGAAACATTTGAACAGCACCGACGCCTACGTACGCGCGCCGAAGCGTACGTGCACAAGCCGATGGCCGCGGAAGAACTCGCGACGCGCTCTTTGGCCCTCCTCGAGGTGGAGCTTGATGCCGAGGCCTTCCACGTCGATGACGTCACGGACGTGATTGCAAAGGAAGCGCGTCCAAGCCGTGTGGGGTTCAACATCGACTTTTCGACCGACAGCCCGCCAGAGTCCGCCGCGGCCTGGGCCTCCCCTTCGGCTGCGCCTCCTCCCCCTCCCTCACGCGCCTCTTTGCCCGCCGTACCGCGCCCCGTAGACCCGGGCCCAGCGGCGCTGCGCGAAGCCAACTTTGCCTCGTTGCAGCGTCTCAATTCCGAGCTCGCAGAGCGCCTCCGCAAGCTCGAGCTCGAGCGCGACAAGTGGGTGCGTGA
>JAYWGI010000186.1:0-2577 GCA_043779025.1 Myxococcales bacterium | reverse complement strand
TCTTCGAGCGGTTCAAATTTCACGCCATTGTAAGCTCCAATTTGGACGAGTTTTTTATGGTTCGTGTGGCCGGGCTAAAGGAGCAACTCGCGTTAGGCGCCACCGATCACTCAGCGGATGGCATGACGGCCGACGCACAGCTCCAAGACATTTCGCAGCGGGTGCACACACTTTGCGCGCGACAATGGGAGGACCTCGACACGCGCTTGTTGCCCGCACTTGAGGCGGAAGGCATTTTCTTGTGCGAGCCCGAGGAGCTCTCGGACGACGCGCTTCGTGCTCTGGACGCTCGATTCCGCGCCGAGATCTTTCCGATTCTCACGCCCATCGCTATCGACCCTGGCCACCCCTTCCCACACGTGCGCAACCGAGGCCTCAACCTTGGCTTCATGTTCGACAAAAGCGCCGCGCCCAGCGACGACGCAAGCTTCGGCGTGGTGCAAATCCCTGGTGTGTTGCCCCGACTTATTGACGTCTCGCGCTATGCCCGGCGAGACGGCTCTACGGCGCGCTCCAGCTTCGTGCTTCTCGAAGATGTCGTCGCACGAAACGCACGACTGTTGTTTCCGGCGGCCTCGCTGACGGGCGTGTACGCATTTCGTGTGACCCGCAATTTCGACTTGGACCTGGACGAAGAGGAGGGCGACGACTTACTCATCTCTATTCAACAGGAGCTCAAGAAGCGTGAGCGCGGACACGCGGTGCGACTTGAGGTTGCCGGCGCACCCTCGCCCCTTTCGTTACAGAAGCTCGTGGGCTCGCTGCAGTTAGACGCGACGCGCGATGTCTACATGTCGGCCACAGTGCTCAACATCCCCGAGCTCTTGGACATGCTTGCAAAAGAAGAGCGACGGGATCTGCGCGAAGAGCCGTTTCAGCCACACGTGCTTGCACCGCTGCGCGACGCCGAAAATATCTTCGATGTCGTGCGCGCCGGCGACGTGCTTTTGCATCACCCGTATGAGTCATTCGACCCGGTGGTGGAGCTCATTTCCGAGGCCGCGGACGACCCCGATGTGCTGGCCATCAAGCAGACGTTGTATCGCGCAGGCGGCAACTCCCCCATCGTCAAGGCGCTGGTGCGTGCCGCCGAATCCGGCAAGCAAGTCACGGCTGTGATTGAGCTCAAGGCGCGCTTTGACGAGGCCTCGAACATCCAGTGGGCGCGCACCTTAGAGCAGAGCGGCGTGAACGTCGTGTATGGGCTTCCAGGACTTAAAACACACGCCAAAGCCTTGCTCTTGGTGCGCCGCGAGAAAGACGGTTTGCGCCGCTATGTGCACCTCTCCACGGGCAACTACAACCCCGGCACGGCACGCCACTACACCGACATTGGCTTGCTGACGGCCGACCCCAAAGTGGGCGAAGACGTGTCCTCGCTCTTCAACTTGCTCACCAGCTACAGCGCGCCGCCGCGTTGGCAAGCGTTGGTGGTCGCGCCCCTAGGGCTGCACGAAGCGGTGCTTGGCCTCATCGCACGCGAGGCCGAAAACGCGCTGCGCGGCAAACCCGCGGGCATACGCGCCTGCATGAATGCTTTGGTGGACGAAGACGTGATTGAGGCGCTCTACCGCGCGTCACGCGCGGGCGTGAAAATTCAGCTCTCGGTGCGCGGCATCTGCTGCTTACGCCCGGGCGTACCCGAGATCAGTGAGAACATTGCGGTGCATGCGGTCGTGGACAGATACCTGGAACATGCACGCATTTTTCGATTTGAGAACGGGGGCCAGCGGGAGGTGTACATCGCCAGCGCCGACTGGATGCCGCGCAACTTTCATCGCCGCATCGAGCTTTTGATCCCCATCACGGACGAGCGTGCACGCATTAAGCTAGACGATGTTCTCGATACCAGCTGGAACGACACGCAAAAGACATGGATCCTCCGCGCCGACGGGAGCTACGAGCGCTTCCCGTTGGAACCAGGCGCGCCTGGGCTCCGCAGCCAGTCGCGCTTTATCGAGGCCATCCGCGCCAACGCGCGTTCGCACGAGCAAGCCCAAAGGTCTAAGGCCCGGGAGCACTTGGTGGCCGCGCGCACGCCGTCTCCATTGGATGGAAAGTTGCCGCGCCTCTCCACCCGCAAGCGCCCCGACACGGACCGTGAGTGACATGGTAAGCTTCCGCGTATGGGTCTGACGCTCAGCGAGGTTACACGGGGTGAATGGCTGCTCGTCGGCATCATTTTTGCGCTCGTCGTTGTGGCCAATCTGGTGCGCCGATTAGGCGCGCTGTTGCACCGAAACCTGGCCGACGCCAAGCTGCTAAGCGACGACGAAGCGGGTTATGCCGGCGCGGACTTCGACGATTCTGCAAGTGAAAATACAGATGATCGCGCAGGTGCGGAGCCTTCGGACGCTGGCGAGGAACCCGCCGACGAAGACGAGAACGCGTAGTGACGGCTCCTCCCGTAGCGCGAACCTGCATCTGGTTGCTCGGCACCCGGGGGGCGATTCGTCCAAGGGCGTCGCAGGTACTCAAGGAGTGGGAGGTTTTGGTCGAGGAGCCATTCCCCGACTTTGATGCGGCGCCGCCCCCGGCGCTTGTGCTGATGCTGCTGGGAGACACAGACACACTGCC
>JAYWGI010000185.1:0-7043 GCA_043779025.1 Myxococcales bacterium | reverse complement strand
ACAACAGTGGGCACTTTAGCTTCGGAGCGGCCGAGACCTCTCAGTTCGAGCAACATGTGCGCGCCGTCTGCGGCTTGCCGTTGGGAGACACAACCTTGCTTCGACCCGCCGTGATGCTCAACCTCCTCGGGGACCTATGGGTGCGTGGTACACCCGATTGGAACCTGGTCCTGCAGCACCCCGGCGCGCACCTACACCTCTATGGCAAGAAGGCCGCACGGCCCGGCCGCAAAATGGGCCATGTGCTGGTGACCGACCTGAGCTTGGAGGCCGCACACCGCACGGCCGTGGGGATCTACACGGCGCTGAGCGCGCAGTTCGCGCGCGATTCAGCCCTGCGTGCGTAGTGCCGCGCCAACGGAGCGCGCATCAGGCTTGCCAAGTCGCCCAAAGCTGGGTTGGATGGTCGTCGTGATCTATCAACGTATTCGCGCGGCCTCCTGCATCTCTTTGCTCGCGCTCAGCGTGCCGGCCTGCGTCGCGCAGGGGCGCTACGACGCGCTTGTGGCGGACGGGCAAAAGAAGGAGAGCGAGCACAACGATGCGCTTTCAACCGCTCATGCGGAGACGGAGCAGGTGCGCAACTTGGTGTCGGAGCGCGAGACGCGACTTGGCGCCGCGGCGGATACGCAGCACAAGTTGCAAGAGGCACTAGACGAAGCCAATGCGCAAAACGAGGCGATGCGCAAAGACTTGGTGCTCTACGGTCGTGACTCTGCTGCACTCTTGGGCGACCGGAACCGGCCCGAGCTAAACACGGATGAGGTTGCCGCCATGACCGTGATGTTGAGGCGTGCCAATGCGCGCGTCGAGCGCTTGACGAACACTGTGCGCAATAGCGGTGGGCCAGCCGCCGATTTGCTAGCGAGCGGCGAGTTGCGCATCGAGGTGCGTCGCGCTCGGGCGGCGGTTCTCATCGCCGGAGAGAATGTGTTCGCCATGAAGCGCGCTGTGATCTCTCCGTCGGGCGGCAAGCTCCTCGCCGACATCGTGCGCGCGCTGGTGGCTACGGCGCAGCCCGAGGCGGGGCAGCGCGTGATGGTCGTTGCGCACACGGACACAGTGCCCGAGTCGCCCAAGTTGCGCACGCGGCTGGACTTGAGCGTGCAGCGGTCGCTTGCAGCATACACGGAGTTGAGCAACGCGGGCCTCAAGCCTGAGCAGCTCGTGCTCTCCGGCGCCGGCCCTTTTGATCCGATCGCGCTTCCGGGCCTTGTGGGGCCCAATGCGGTGGAGCTTTCGTTTTAGAGGATCACTCCTCGTAAGCAGCGCGCAGCCAGGGCGCGCCTACACTTTTGCGCTCGGCGGTCCAACCCGCAGGCAAGTCGGCGAGCGCCATCATGTCGGGGTGTACCTCAAGCACTTGGCCCAAGGTCACCAGCATCGCGTCATCCTCGGTGAGCGGCTCTGCGGTGTGGAACTGCCAAGCGCCGTCGTCCTCGTCGTGGCTCACGTAGACGATGCTCGCGCCTGCCATCACTTGCTTGGTGGTGACTGCCATTCCCTCCGGGGGCGCCGCGAACTTCCAATCCGACATGGGCCACGCATAAACCAAAGAGGGGCCAAGGGCGCAAGCTCTCTCTGCAAGCGCCAAAGGCGCGAGCTCCCTCTGCAAGCGCCAAAGGCGCGAGCTCTCTCTGCAAGCGCCAAAGGCGCAAGCTCCCTCTGCAAAACACAAGATCCGGAAAAAGAGAACGCGGGGCCCCGAAGCTAGGGCGCCCGCCGCCGCCGTGTACGCTTTGGTACATCAGGCGGCGGGCAACCGACGATTCGGGGATTCCGCGTTTTCTTTTTGTACCGAAGGTGGGACTCGAACCCACACGAATTAACGGTGGATTTTGAATCCACTGCGTCTACCATTCCGCCACTTCGGCGCTTACGGTGCGATGCGTATCAATCGCGCGCCCCGTCGTCCATGAAAAACGGGCCTCTTGCATAAGCGCCCTCGCACAGTCCAAAGTTGGCGTGATGGACGCAGCTCCCCAACTACGACGGATCGCCGATGGTTTCGAGCGAACGGGGCTTGAGGCCATCATGATCGGAAATGCGGCAGCGGCTCTCTTGGGGGCCCCGGTCACCACCTTGGATTTCGACTTCTACTACCGACGTACGCCCGCCAACTTGAAGAAGTTACGCGCGCTCACACAGCTTTGGAATGGTGTGCTGCTGACGCCGTTCTACTTCGTCTCAAGCTTGCTCCGTTTGGAGGTCGATGTCCCCAATCTTCAGATCGATTTTTTGAGTGTGGCCGCAGCCATTCGCTCCTACAAAGTCCCGCGCGTGCGTTCGGTGGAGGGGCGGGCCTTACGGGCTCCGGATCGCGAGTTTGCACGACATCATCAGAAGCAAACGCGCGGCGGGTCGCCCCAAGGACCTCGCCGTGCTACCGGTTCTCGAGGCCACCCTCCATGCTCTCAAAATCTAGGACCCGCAAATCACCCGCAGCGCAGCTTGCCGAACTCGCGCAGGCGTCGGGAGCAGCGGAGCTCGCCCAGATTCGCGCGCTTCTGGCCAAGCCCATGAGCGAGCGCACCCACTTCTTGCGCGTGCGTTTGCCGTGGGGCCTAGGCTCGACGCTCTAGTGGCCGCCGGCAGTGTTCGCTTGGAGCGCTAGCCTGCGGATACAGGGTGCGGCCGGGTGATCAAAGTCCGCGCTGGGGTCAAGCCAGGTTGCTTTTTGCGGTCCGCGTGCCTTGATGAGCTGACTATCGCGTTGCAGCGCCACGCTTGCGAAGCAGAGTGCACCGCCATCGCGTGTGACAGCGTCGAGCATCAGCGCCTTGTTTGCCGATAGGTTAGCCGACAGCGTCCGAACGACCTCAACGTTTTGACCAATCGCAGTCGTCAGCAGCGCCGGATCGTTACGTAAAGGGGGCTCTGCAAAAGGCCACGCAAATCCGTTCTGTGCAACGGCGGTGCGCATCACTTCCGGGTCTGCACGAAGCTCAGCAGGCGCGTACCCCACATCGAGCCCGTTGATCCGTAACGCTTGCAGCACAAAGGGCTTGTCCGCTTGCAGACGCGCCGACACCGCCTCCAGCGCGCCCGGGTCGCGGCCTGGCTCCTTTGCTCTACAGCCCGTCAGCGCGATCTTTGCAAGGCCATCGTCGTCGCGAAGGCGGTCGGAAGCAAAACAGACGACACAAGCGTCGTGCTGCATCGCCGCGCGCACGAGCGCGTCATCGTCCTTAAAGGCAGCATTGGAGAACTGCAGCGCTTGTGGAGCGCGGCCGATGGCAAGAGTCATCACTTCGCGATCGTCGGGCCAGTGGGTATCTAGAATACCGATAAGAAACATGGCGATTTCGTTGGTCGGAAGCGTCCTGATGAACTCCTTGACGACGTCGCGATCGGTGCCGAAACGATGCCGAATCTCGTAAGTCTGTCTGACTCCACCTGCGTGCAACGCCAGCAGAAGCAGCTCCCGATCATTCTGCAGCAGCTCTGGTAGTTCGTTGAAGACGGCACCCGCGCGGCCTACGATACGTCGGACGAATGCCTTGTCATTCCTGAGGCGTTCAGAGGCAAAATCCAAGGCTCGCGGATTGTCACACACGGCGCGCTCAACAACGGCTGCATTGTCGCGCGCCGCGGGTTCGACAAGGGCCGGGTCGACGTGTACTGCACGCAAAATCGAAGCTTGAAACACCTCCGAATCCAGAAGTGATTTTTCGGCCCCGTCTAGCGACGCCATTCCAAATCGAAACTGCACTGCGAAACGAAGCATTTCCGCGTCGTTCTGCAGGCGCGGGGAAGCATGCGTCAGAGGAGGGGCATCGTCCCCCCAATAACTCCTGCTTGAAACGGCGGCGCGCACGATCTCCGCATCGTCACGAAGCCTGACGGAGGCGAGCTTGAGAAAATCACCGCTCACTTGGACCGCGCTTAGGACTGTGGCCCTGTCGTCGCGTGCAAGGCTGGACACATACTGAAATGCACTGGGGACTACAGAAACGAGAGCGCGCGCCCCGCGCACGCTCAGGTGGCTCAACCGTTGGGAGCGCGCTTTCTGCAACGCGGGCGCAGCATATGTGGGCCGTTGGCCCATGGCTTTGTAAGCCTCTGCGAACCCGGCATCATCGAGTGGCCACATCGCTTTAGGACGAGGCACGAGGTTGCGCCGCTCCTCTTCGGCATCAACCCACCGAACGTTTGCGCATGGAGCATGTCGGTCACCTGGTGGGTCCGAGCTTGCGACCTGGACGGTCGCGGAAGAGGCTCGCTGGGCGCCTCCCGTTGCACCTCCGCAAGCTCCGATTACAAGGCACAAGGCAGCGATCCGCAAGAAGGTAGACCGGGCACGATATCGTTGTTGCATCATCCACTAGACTACGGTTTCGCGCGGCGGCCTGTGAACAATATGTGCGCGACTACAGCGGAACTAACGGGGGAGGCCGCGCGTGCATCGACCTCGCGGCCAATCGTCGTGCTGTGATGTGCCTCTATTCTGCTGCTACAGGTGCGTGCTCGGGCTCGGGTGCTGGGGTTGGATCTGGAGCTACCTCCGCGCGCTCCTCGCAGGCCTCCCAAAGCAGCTCCGCGATGTCGACCTGCCGCACTTCTTCTTCCTTGCCGTGCGCTTTGAGACCGTCGCTCAGCATGGTCATGCAGAAGGGGCAACCGCTTGCAATGGTCTTGGCGCCGGTGTCCAAGAGTTGCAGCGAGCGCTTCACGTTTACGCGCTCCGCATTCTGCTCCTCCATGAACATTTGCGCGCCGCCCGCGCCGCAGCAGAGGCCGCGTGCCTTGCTAAAGTACTCGGGCTCCACAAGCTCGACACCGGGAATGGATTTCAGGATATCGCGCGGAGACTCGTACACCTCGTTGTAGCGGCCGAGGTAACAGCTGTCGTGGTAGACGACTTTGCCCTTGGTGCCGCGCACGGGGGTGAGCTGCTTTTTGGCCAGCAGCCCGGTGAGAAAATCGCTGTGGTGCACCACGTCGACTTGCAGCCCAAAGTCGGGGTACTCGTTTTTGAGCGTGTTGAAGCAGTGCGGGCAAGCCGTGACCACGGTGCGCGCGCCGCCCTGCTCCTTGTAGCCGTTGATGGTGCCGGCGTTTTGCTCTGCGAGCATGGCGAACAAGAACTCATTGCCCGCGCGGCGTGCCGGGTCGCCCGTGCATGTCTCTTCTTTCGCCAAGATGGCAAAGTCGACGCCCGCTTGCTTCATTAGGCTGGCCGTGGCGCGCGCCACCTTCTTGGCGCGGTCATCGTACGAGGCCGCGCAGCCCACCCAGTAGAGCACCTCGGCGTTGGGCTTTGCGGCCATGGTTGGGATGCCAAGGCCGTCGGACCAGGCCGCGCGATCCATTCGAGAGAGGTTCCAAGGGTTGCCGTTGGTTTCCATGCCCTGAAAGGGTTTTTGAAGGGTGTGAGGTACTTCGCCTTTGACCAAGATCAAGTTGCGACGCATGTCGACGATTTTGTCCACGTAGGAGATCATGACGGGACACTGCTCTTCGCAGGCGCGGCAGGTGGTACAGCCCCACAGCACGTCCGGGTGAATCGTCACGGGAACCAAGTCCTCCTGTACGAGCCCGTCGGCCGCGCCTGCGATCGCGAAGGCGCGCATGCCCTTGTCGATGATGTTGCTCTCATTCGCATACGCGTGGTTGCGCAAGTTGAGCGTGAGTTGCTTCGGCGAGAGCATTTTGCCCGTGCGGTGCGCTGGACAGTTGTCGCTGCAGCGGCCGCACTCGGTGCATGTGTAGAAATCGAGTACAGCCTTCCAGCTCGCGTGGCCAATGCGGCCGATACCGATGGCGGCTGCGCCTGGATCTGCCATCTCCGACACCTCGCCCATCTTCTCGATGAGTGCTTCCGCGCTCGCTGCCATCGGCTTCAATCGGCCTTTGGGTGTCAGGTCTTGGAAGAACACATTGGGGATCGCGGTGATGACATGGAAGTGTTTGGAGTGCGGCAAGAGGTTCAGGAAAATGAACACCAAGCCCGTGTGCATCCAGTAGCCCAAGTGTGCCAGCATCACGAGCGGGCGCACCCCCAGCTTGTGGAACAGTGAGGCAAACAGGCTGCCTCCCGGGCTAGGGAAGAAGTGCCACTTGGTGCTGGCATCTGCAGCGTAGGGCGCCATCACATTCGACGCAGATTGGCAGGCCCCCAGATCGACCGCCACGTTGGCACCGCAGAGCTCGGTGTACTTTGCACGAAGCACCATGCCGGCGCCGTCGTAGACCATGTCCATCACCATCATCGTGCTGATGATCCCCAAAATGAGCAGTGCCTCTCCACTCAATGTCATGCGCTTCTGCGGCTTGATCACGCGAAAGTAGAAGAAGGTGCCGATGCCAAGCAGCACCAAAAACGCCATGCTGTCTTTGGCAAACTCGTACACGCGCCCTAAGGCCGAGTCGGGCGCCAAGACCCACATATTGAAGCTGCTGTCAAAGCCTCGACCCACAAGCACCATCGTGCGTACGGTAAGCACCATAAAGCCCGTAAAGATGAGCTTGTGGGCCAGCGCGGCAGGCTGGTAGTAGTTCATCTTCTCTTGCACAAAGGCGTAGCGCCACGTGAGAGCGAGGCGCTCTGGGATGCGGTCGAAGCGCGCTTCTTTTCCCCCCGCCAGAAGTAAGCGCATACGGCGCGATGCTGAAAAACCAAAAACAGTGAGTGCCACAAAGAGAATGGCGGCGATCGCAAGAGGACCCATATCCCTAGTCTCTAATCGGAGGCCGCCACAGGGTCAACGGATGCTTGGCAAAGCCGTACAGTACGCGGCTTAGCGGTGACCTTGCGCCTCGACGACTTTGACGGGCATGACGGCGCCGGTTGCCTTCATGGACCAGAGCGCGTTGCCGTCGCGGTAGACTTGATCGAGCGTCGGCCCTTTGAGTGCATAGCTGAAGCCTGCGGGCATCCGATGCTCTTTGGGAAGCGCCAACACGTTCTTGGGTCCTAACGGCTCGGCAAATTTAGTGCCTATGGCCTTCGCGAGGGCTGCAAGCACAGGGGCACTCGACACGGCGATCTGCTCTGGCGATTCGTCTTCGCTGTTGTAGGTGAGCTCCACCACGTACCGGTT
>JAYWGI010000184.1:0-7044 GCA_043779025.1 Myxococcales bacterium | reverse complement strand
TGGTGATCCAGAACCAGCTCTCGCCGTCGGTGAACGCGGGCGAGTACCGCCCCGAGACCAATGCCATCGTCCTCAAGGACGCGGAGATCACTGTACGTTCGTCGGACGGTTCTACCATCAGCAAGTTTAAGGTTCCGGTCGCTGGGGTCGTCGACCCCGGTCAGCAGCTGTCTGCGGTACGCGTCACGCTGCTCGACACCGTGGCGATGCAGGCGCTGGTGGCCTCGAAGGTCTCGGATGCAACTATCGGCGTGAAGTTGAACGGGCAGACGAATGCGAGCATTTCCGTTACCTCGGGGGACCTGTTTAGCTTCCCCGTACGTGTGTCGGCGTACGTGCCGCCGGTTAGGGAGGCGGGCGCTCCGATTCCGACGTCGAGCGATGGTGGGACTGTGCCTTCGTCCGATACCTCCACGCCGGTCGCGCCGCCTCAAGGGCCGGGCTGCATCTGACGGAGTGGTAGCGCGTGCGCTTTTCGGTGCATTGTGTTGGGTGACGCCGGCGCTCGCTGCTGCGCCGGCGCAGTGGTCCGCGGGCGTTTCAGTGGCCGCAGATGCGGACTCCGTGGATGGGTGGCGTTTTTCTCCTGGCCTACGCAGTGACTTGAGTTGGGGTCGCCGAACGACGGAAGACGTTGGCTTTGGAGTCGCGATGCGAATGGACGCCCCCGCGCTCGCTTCGTTTCGTGGCGGGCTGGCGCCCGAGGCCATCGTGCCATTGGGTGGTGGTGCGCAGATGGTCGCGGCGCTTGGACCTCTGCTCGGCTCGACGGGCTTTGGAGGCTACGCGCGTATTTCACTTGCGGCCAAGAGTCCGAACCAACACGGCTCCTATGGAATGCACTCCGGCCTCTTTGTGGAGGTCTCCGCTCAGGACTCCGGCCTCCTTAGCCGAGCCGTCACAGCCGGCTTCGAGCTGGATCTGGGCTTGCTGGCATTGCCCGTGCTCGCGGCTGCCCGGCCGCTGGGGCATCGCTAGGATGTTTCACGTGAAACAATGGCCCGAGCTACCCGAACTTCAGGCGCGGGAGGCTGAGTTGGAAACCGCGCTCCGCCTGCGAAGGGAACCCCGGGCTACCGCAACACTGAGTTACGCAGGCAACGACTACCTTGGTCTTGCAGATGGAAGCGGAGCCGAAGCGTCGCGACTTCTGGGCGCCAAGCGCGCAGACCTCGATGCATTCGAATCCGAGCTTGGAGACTGGCTGGGGGGCGAGCCGACAGTCGTTGGCTCCGGCTACCAGGCCAACATGTCGGTGATAGGAGCGCTTATTCACCCGGGAGACCTGGTGCTCTCGGACGCGCAGAACCATGCGTCCCTCGTTGATGCCATCCGGCTGACCCGTGCAGACGTCGTGGTGCACCCGCACCTCGACCTTGAAGCGGCCCTGGTCGCAGCGAGCGCCGCCCGCACTGTGGCCCCTTTGCGTCGAATCTGGTCGGTCACGGAGTCCTACTTCAGCATGAGCGCCGAGTCGCCCGCACTCGCGGAATGGCTCCCCGCGCTGGCAGGACTCAACGTACGAACGCTCCTCGACGAATCGCACGCGATCGGTGTGTTTGGTCCCGAGGGCAGAGGCCTCGCTTTTGCGGGTGACTCCCCGCTGCCGAGCGTCGCCACATTTGGGCTCGGCAAGGCCTTCGCGGGTGAGGGCGGTGTCATCTGTGGAGGACGGCGCCTGCGTCAGACGCTAGTCAATGATGCACGCCCGATCATGTTTTCTACCGCGCCGTCCCCGGTTGCCATGGCGGCTATGCGGCGTCGACTCGCCCAGCTGCGAAAAGCGGATGCCGCGCGCATCACACTGTCGGCCGGCGCCGCCTTCTTGCGAGAGGGGCTCCAAAGCTTGGGCTACACGGTGCTGGGACATGGTCACATTTTGCCGGTCCTGATCGGGTCGGAAACCACAGCCCTTGCGCTGAGCAAACGCCTCATAGAGCGGGGCATAGACGCGCCCGCGATACGCTATCCCACGGTTGCACATGGAGCCGCGCTGCTTCGGCTTAACATCACAGCCAATCATTCGCGCGACCAGCATCGGGCATTCCTAAGTGAGATGAGGGAGTTGGGATGAGCGAGCCCCTCGTCGTGATTTTGGGTGTCGGGACCGGAATTGGAAAAACCCACGTAGCGTGCAGCATGCTCGCCTGGGCGGCGGCAAACGGCATTCCGCTCAGCGCGTACAAGCCCATTGAGTCGGGTCCGCGTGGAATCGGCGACCGGACCGACGCCATGCGCCTCGCCGACGCCAATATGTTTCACGTGAAACCTCCGGCCACGCTCCACTTCGACGCACCACTGGCGCCCACGCTCGCCGCCGCCCTCCAGAGTCAACGGATCCCCACCCCGGCAATCACCAGCACGATTCAAAAACTGCGCCGCAAAAGCGCATTGCTCTTGGAGCTACCGGGAGCCGCCTTCTCGCCATTCGATGCCGAGCTCAGCAATGCACACTATGTCGCAATGCACCCAGATGCGAACATCGTTCTGGTGCTGCCAAACGAGTTAGGAGTGCTCAGCGACGCTATGGCGTACACCATGGCGCTAGGCACGCTGAACCTACGCCCGTCGCTGTTTCTTCTAAACACACCCCGACATGCGGACGCCTCTACATCGCGAAACCACCTCGATCTGCGGGATCGCTTTCCCTATGTCACGATCGCCAGCTTGACGCGCGGCGACGCTGCCCACGTCTCGTCTTCACTTCCACAACAATGGATGCGCACCACCCTCAGCCCCGACTCCACGTCCAAACGCCGACGTTAGCGAGCAACCGCCCAAACGCCGACTTTAGCGAGCAACCGCCCAAACGCCAACAAATCAGCTCACGTCCGACACCACGCGGCCTCGCTCTAGGGTCAGGTCACGCCAAGGCAGGGAAGCACCAAAGCCGCGGTCGTGCGTGACCATCACGAGTGTCACTCCCTCCCCGTGAAGCCGCAGCAACTCGGCCTCTAGTACCCCCAACCCACGCACATCCAAGCCCGTGCTGGGCTCATCCAAAAGCAGCACCCGCGGCCCGTGCGACACAGCGCGCGCAAGGGCAACCCTTTGCGCCTGACCACGTGAATAGGTTCCCATGGGGCGGTCCCAGAACGGGCCCAGCTCAAAACGCTCCGCAAGCGCGGCAGCGTCCGAAGCCACGCGACCATGCAAACGCAAATGCAACGCCAACAGCTCTCGCCCAGCAAGCGCCGGGTAGCTCTGCGCGCCGTGCCCCAGCCACCCAAGCGAGCGACGCACCTCCTGGGCGCTCGCGCCAAGCGCGCCAAAGTCGATACTCCCGGCGGACGCTCGAATCAGGGTGCCCATGACGCCAAGCAGCGTGGACTTGCCGGACCCATTGGCGCCAAGCAAACGCAAGCACTCACCCTCGCGCACCTCCGCCGACACCGACGAGAGAGCGCGCAGCGGACCATAGCTCTTCGACACGCGCTGCAAACGAATCACGCGCAAAGCATGCCACGGAGTCGCCCTCATCCACAATCATGGCGTACCATTCACCGCAGTCATGACACGCGCCGCAACGGTCCCCGCTGAAGTCACCCAAACCCTGGCCACCCTCGAGACCGGCGTGTGCGCGGCCCTTCCCGGCAAGCCCGACATCGTGCGCCTATGCCTGGTCGCGCTCCTCGCTCGAGGGCACGTCTTGCTCGAAGACGTGCCCGGCGTTGGGAAGACGACCCTCGCCAAAGCGCTTGCCAAAGCGTTGGGACTCAGCCAAACACGCGTGCAGTTTACAAATGATTTTCTACCCAGCGACCTACTTGGCGTTTCCGTGTACTCCGCACAAACTGGCGCATTCCAAATCCGCCAGGGCCCAGTGTTCACTCACGTACTCCTTGCGGACGAACTCAACCGCGCGAGCCCCCGCGCGCAATCCGCGCTGCTCGAGGCCATGAGTGAGTCTGCGGTCTCACTAGACGGCAAAACCATGCCGCTGCCGAACCCGTTCTTTGTCATCGCAACGCAGAACCCACTGGAGTCGGCCGGTGTGTTTCCGCTGCCAGAGTCGCAACTCGATCGCTTTCTGATGCGTCTCAGCTTGGGTTACCCGAGCGCCGAGGTCGAAACCCAACTTTTGATGAGCGACCCCGCCGAGCTCCCCGCGCCGGCCCCAGTCAGCGCAGAAGCCCTTGCGCACGCGCTGTTGCTTGTGCCTCAGATTCTTCTGGGTCAAAGCTGCGCCGACTACGCTTACGCGATCGTCTCTCGCACGCGGCAGGACAAGGATCTGGCGGCCGGCGCGTCCCCGCGTGCGAGCATTGCTCTGGCCCGTGCGGCGCGCGCGCACGCCTTGTTCGAAGGCCGAGGATTCGTCACGCCGGAAGACATTCGCGCGGTTGCTCTTCCTGTGCTCGGGCATCGCGTGCGCCCTGCGCCATCGCGCGCGATGGGCGGCGACGCGCGCGCCGCCAACGACGCTATTGTGCGTAGGCTCGTCTCCGCGGTTCCACTGCCCCTCTGAAACCCGTCGCCCGTCATGCGCGCACCGAGCAACAGAAGACAAGCGATGATGGGACGCCTGCGCCTCAGCAAGACGGGCGTCTATACCATTGGCCTTACCTTGCTTGTGGGTCTGGCTGCGATCAACACGCTCAACAACATGCTTTTTATCGCGTTTGGGGCACTGCTCAGCGTGATCCTCACCAGCGGGCTGGTCTCCGAGCAAACCCTCTTCAGACTACGTGTCGAGCGCAGGCACCCGCCAAATCTCTACGCCCAGGAGCTCGCGCCGTTTGAGATCAAAGTCACGAGCCGCCATCGGTGGATCCCCGCCTACGCGCTTGAGGTCGAGGAGGGCAGCGATACCGACGACCCAGGCAAGCGATGCTTCTTCCTCAAGGTCGACCCTGGGCAAACCCAAGCGGCGACGTATCGGCGCGCCTACACCAGCCGGGGCGAGGTGCAGCTTCGAGGCCTCTGGCTGCGCACCTCCTTCCCGTTTGGGATGTTCGAGAAAGCGCAGTGGATCTCCCTGCCGCAAACGCTAGTCGTCTTCCCCGCAATCCATCCCGCCAGCGACGACGCCGAGAACCCCGGCGAGACGCAGCACCACCACGCCCGCGAGGGCGCCGGCGAGGATCTGCTAAGCGCCCGCGAGCTGCGCGACGGAGACGATCCGCGCGACATTCTCTGGGCGCGTAGCGCTGCCGCCCATCGCCCGGTGGTCCGCGTACGCCAGAGTGAACTACCCGCGCGCATCGACGTCCTCCTCACGCTGGACATGCCCGCCGGCCAGCCCTTTGAAGACCACCTAAGCCGCTGCGCCTCTTCCTTGGTACACGCCAACGAGCGCGGCATGCACGCCCTGCTGCATGCCGGCGTCCACGAGATGCAAGTCGCCAACCGCGAGCAGCTACACGCAGCCCTACGCTACCTGGCGCTGGTCGTTCCCGACGGCGAGAGCTCGGCGATGTCCGCGGCAACACCCCCCACGCAGAGCGAGCAGAGCCCCAGCTCGACCTCGTGGACCGACCCATGATCCGCTTCTCTCGCGCACACACGGCCAGTGTGCTGCTCATGTCCGCATGCGCGCTTCTCGCCATCCTGGTGAGCCAAACGCTCGGCCCCGTGGCGGGCGCTCTGCTGCCTGCATTGTTCGTTCTCGCCTCGCTCAATGCGCTGCTCGACGAACCCAAGGTCGTGCTGCCAAGCAACGTGGGCGCGTCTCTGTCCGTGTTGCTGGTGCTCTACTCGGGCGTGTCCTTGCGCAACCAGCAGGACATCTCGGGCGTGGCCTCTACCTTCGCGGGCTACCTTCTCGTCCTCCGCATTCTCACCCGCGACAGTGCCCGTAGTGACATGCAGCTGGCCGTGCTGTCCCTGTTCGCGTTTCTGTCGGTCGCGCTGCTGACGCCCTCGGTGGACTACGGCGCGTTTCTTCTGGTCTACGTGCTCATCACGCCCGTAGCGCTAGCCCTCACACACTTGCGCGGCGCGGTAGAACGCAACGAACGCAGCGGAGCCAAGGACAAGGCCGGCGTGCGCGTGGACTTGGGGCGTATCCTCCGCAGCAAGCGTGTACTCAACAAGCACTTTTGGGGCCTCTCGGTTCTGTTGGTGGCGCCGATCGTGCTCGGCACGCTCTTCGTGTTCTTTCTCTTCCCCCGCGTGGGTCTGGCGGCCGTGCAACTGCAACTCAACAACAACCGATCCCGCATCGGCTTTAGCTCCGACGTCGTGCTCAGCAGCACCGCCACACCGGAGACCGATAGCACGGTGGCCCTACGCCTCCGCCCGCCCGCAAGGTCCTCCGGCGGTCCGCCGCCGGCGCCCTACCTCGGCGCATACATGCGCGGCGCAGTAGCCACCACCGAGAGCGTCGACGGCATGCGCAGCGACGCGCCACCCTCACTCCCAAGCGCATCAAGTGCACAATGCACACGAGACGTCGTACACGACTTGGGCGCCGAAGACCTGCCGCTGTGGACCGTCGACAGTACGGCCTCGGAGCAAACCTACCTCTTCGTGCCCCTCGGACACACGCGCGTGACGCTACAGAAGCCAGACAACGGGTGCCTCGCCGAGCGACCCAGCACCCACGAGCTCGCCACCACGCCGACCAATGGCGGCAGCCGCTACGTCTTCACAGGCGATCCGGGCGCCTCCTTCCGGCGGGAATCGCTAAGCAGCGAAGCGCGCGAAGCCCTGCTGCGCCTCAGCGAGGTCACGCGGCGCGCTCTTGCCCCCGTACGCAAGGACTTCGCCGCGGGAGACACCGCGCACGCCGCGGCCTCTGCCATCGAAGCGAAATTCAGAGCCACCTACACCTACGACTTGGCGTCACCCTCGCGCCAAGCCGCGGAGCCACTCGCGGACTTCCTCGCCAACTCTCACCGCGGACACTGCGAGTTCTTTGCGGCCGCCATGGCCCTCCTGCTGCGCGATCAGGGCATTCCCGCGCGCGTCGTCACGGGATACCTGGGCGGCGAGTATAACAGCTATGGTGCATTCTACACCTTTCGCCAGTCCGACGCACACGCATGGGTTGAGGCCTACATCGATGCCGAAAGACAATGGGTGCGCTTCGACCCAACACCC
>JAYWGI010000183.1:0-7072 GCA_043779025.1 Myxococcales bacterium | reverse complement strand
TAGAGCCTTCACGCCTTGCCCAACGCCATCCATCCGCGCGTGCATGTCGCTCAGCACCTTCTTGCGCGCGGTGCGGCTGTTGACGATGCTGCGTGCTTCGTCTAGCGCTGTGTCGAGGGTGGGGCGCAAGGCGCGACAGGCCTCGAGCTCGGAGTCCAGTGCCGATACATCGACCACTTCGCCTTCGGGGCTCACATCGTGCAGCGCACGGGCAAGCTCGTCGAGCTTGTCGCTCATGGCCATACGATCGAGCGTGAGGGATTCCTTGTCACGCGAGGCACGCGCGTAGCGCTGTTCCAAGTCTTGCTTGCGTCGCGCGACGGCCGCCAATGCAGCCTCGGCGCCACTTGCGCGTGCTTGCAGCGCAGACCACTGAGCGCGAAGCTCGCTGGCGCGGAACTCGGCTTCTTCCAAACGAGAACGAAGCTCGTCCAGGCGCGCGTTTTCCTCCTCGGCCCCTTCCTCTGCATCGCGCGCGCCCTCTTCAAGAGAGCTCAGACTATCTTGCAGCATACTCGCTTCTGCCTCGAGCTCAGCCGCCTGCTCCGAAAGCAAGCGCTGCTCGTCTGCGGCTTGTACTTTGCGGGCGTCCAACGTCGCCACGCGATCGTGGGTGCGCTCGATCCCGGACTCTAGCGATCGCACCTTGTTGTCGGCTGCAAAGTGCACCGACGTTGCAGCCTCCAAACGCTCCTCGGTCTCGTGAGCGCGCAGTCGCAAGGTCTCCAAGTCGGCTTCACGCGCGGCCAAAGTGGAGCTCGCTTGATCGGCAAGTTGGGTGAGCTCCACCACTTCGTGAGCCTCCGCTTTTACCCACGCGGTGTGCTCCAGATAACGATGCGAGGCCTCGTAGAGCTGCCCATCTTCGAGCTCTTTGCGGTAGGCCACATAGCGCTCCGCTTTCTGCGCCTGGCGTTTCAGCGATCCCAGATTGCGATCGATCTCGGCCACGATGTCTCCGATGCGGAGCAAGTTCTGAGCGGTCTGCTCCATCTTGCGCTCGGCAATCTTCTTCTTCGCCTTGAACTTGGTGATCCCAGCGACCTCTTCGATGAGCAAGCGGCGATCTTCGGGTTTTGCGCTCACGATGAGGCCAATGCGCCCCTGCTCCACGATGCTGTAAGCCTTGGTTCCAGCGCCCGTACCCAAGAAGAGATCGGTGATGTCACGCAAACGCACGTTCACCTTGTTGAGCAAGTACTCGCTCTCTCCGGTGCGGTAGAGGCGACGCGTGACGGCAAGCTCGGCGTACCCCTGATATTCAAGCGGCAACTCAGCGGGGTCGTTGTTCTCAAACGTGAGCGTGACCTCGGCCATGTCGTGCGGGCCGCGCGATTCGGAGCCATTGAAGATCACGTCTTCCATTTTGGCGCCGCGCAGGTGCTTTGCAGATTGCTCGCCCATGCACCACCGAATGGCATCCACAATGTTCGACTTGCCGCAACCGTTGGGCCCTACAATGCCCAAAACATCGTGATCAAAATTGACCACGGTGCGATCGACGAAGGACTTGAAACCAACGAGTTCGAGCTTTTTGAGTTTCATTGGGAGAGCCTTTTGGGTCGCCGCAAACATGCCGGCTTCGATGCAGTGAACATTGCCCCGATGTGGTGTCACGTCACATAGGGCCACACGCAAGCCATGGACCTACGCCTCCATGCCGAAAGGCGCAAGGGCTCACGTGCGGTCAAAGGCTGGATTTTTACACACAAGTTATCCACAGCTCGTGTCTCAAACCTTGACAGTTTGCGGCTCGGAGCCTTATCCAGTGCCGTCCCCATGCCTACCTACGAATACGGATGTGAAGCTTGTAGCCACCAATGGGAGGCCTTCCAGAGCATCTCAGCGCCCGCGATCAAGGACTGCCCTTCGTGCGGCGTCTCCGCGGCAAAGCGGAAGATCAGCGGAGGCAGTTTCGCCTTGAAGGGCGGCGGTTGGTACGCCGATCTGTACTCAAGCGCGAAGCCTCCCAGCGACGGCGGCGGCGGCTCCAGCGGCGGCGGCAGCGGCGGCGGCAGCGGCGGCGGCTCGTCCAGCTCCGAGTAAGCTGCTCCCGGTGCTTCGAGGAATGAGCGGGTGGTTCAGTCTTTTGAAAAGGGGTCGCGAATCTGTTTGACGGTGAATCGGCACACCGGTCATGCGCGTTGAGTACCCCGTATCATCGCGGCCGCAACATCGATGTACCCCTCACGCAATCCTCAAAGCCGTTTTTCGCGTCCAAAAACTGAGTCGCTGCCTCCTCCAGTTTGGAGAGTGCTAGCGCACGTGAGGCGTCATCGTGCGCCGTCGCGACCAATCCCGCCGCCAATGTTTTGCTCAATGTGCCAGAGCGGTAGCTGAGCATCGATTTCTCACAGACCACTTTGGCCGAGCAGAGAGCATCACCTGCGCACGGCAATGCGCTGAGATCCGCAAATATCTTTTCTCGTTCCGCATCGCTTGCCGGCGCATAGCGATCCACCAGGGCGCGTAGAGGCGCCGACTCATCACCGCTTGGTGTTTTCTTGCAGGATACACTCATCACGACGACACAACTCAAAGCAAACAGAGGATTAGAAAATGTCATCGTCGCAGTCCTTTGGCCGTACCTATGCCACAAAGCATTTGCCGTGGCACGGGACACCGTTACTGATTGCGCGTGGCGAGTGATGAAACATTGTGTCTTTTGAATTGCGGCGATTGAACCGATACGTGTATCCCGCAGCATAAAACGGCAGGTACTTTTTTCGGATGCCGCGGCACGTTCCGACGAGCCAGGATTTCGCGTTTTCGACGAAGTGAAGCGGGTGCGGGAGCCACGCGTCGAGCGCTTCCTTGTCGTGGCCCATCTTGCGATGGTCTGTGTCGAAGCCTGCAATGGCCACGAGCGCGGATGAGGCGTCGGTGTTGACCTGCGTGGTGGGCTTGACGGCTCTTTTCAGGAAGTCCTCGGCGGCGACGGTTGTCTCCGGCGCGACCTCACACTTGGCAAATCCGGCGACGACTTTGCTGCGCCCTTTCTTGTCAACGTAGGTGCGGCTTTCGATGGCGACCAGGATTCCATCTTGGTTTTCTGCTGCGCGGGAGCCGATGCTCGCGCCATCGAGCTCCACTGTACCCTGGAGCTGATAGCGCTCATCGCGCAGCCAGAGAGCCAGGCGCACCTTGTGCAGCATCAGCCATGCCGTGCGGTAGCTTCCGAGGCCAAGGTGGCGCCGAAGCGCCAACGCGGAGACGCCGCGCTTGTCGGCCGTGAGCAGCATGAGCGCGTGAACCCAGGCCCAGAGCGGCAGCTTGGAGTGCCGCACCATGCCCGACGCACGCAGCCGCACCACGTGCAGGCACACCGTACACTGCCGGAGCTCCGGAAACGCGTGATGCCTGCCAGTAGCCGTGCTCTTCGCACCGCGGGCACTCGAACTCCTTGCCGCCAAAACCCTCGCGCCAGAACCATTCCCGAGCTTGCTCTTCGGTCGAACTGACGCGAGACCCTTCGCTGAGGCTCATTGGGATGTACTTCATACCTAGAAACTGAACCAGCGTTCAGTCTAATGCAAGGCCCGCGAGAACGCTTTGAGCCTAGGCACGGCCTAGGCGCGTCGAGGCTCAAGCTTGTCAGCGGTTTCCGCGGCAGAGCGCACTTCGCCTTCAAAGCCCCATTCAGGGTAGAGGGCCGAGCCTACAAAGCGGACCGGCAGATCTCGAAGCGTCGCTGGGTGTGCTTGATGAGGGGGCAAAGAATAGGGGGCTATCATGTACTTCGGATCACAAGCTTCGGGCTCGACCGCGACGCCGCGAGCGCGGAGATCGGCACGGTCTATGGCGCGGAGCACGCCGTCGTCCAGAAGTTGAACTGGCAAACCATCGAAAACACTGTCCGCAAGCAACACGTGCTCCTCTGGCTGGAGCACATAATCCTGCAGCCCCTTCAACATACGCCGCCGCGAATGCACCTCGTGGACGCTGGCTTCCGTGCAGAGCAGCCACACCGTTGTGCCATCTTGCATCGGCTCCGCGATCACCTCGACGATGGCGCCGCTGTCCGGCAAGATCAACCAGATGCGAGACCTCGTGCGAGGTGCGCCTCGCGTCACCACATTGGCGCGGAATACGCGCTGCGGACTACGCACAAGCTGGCTCGCAGCAGGGTCTTTGGAAAGGGCGCGAAACGCACGCGCATCACCCTCCCAAATCACAGAATCCGCGTGGACCCCCGCGCCAGTACGCGCATCCGTGAGCACAAAAGCTGCCTTCCCATCGCGCACCATCAGCGGAAACTCCGAAACTGTCACGTGATGTCGCTGGGCCCCTTTGAACCGGCGTAGCAGCTCCGTCACAAGAGATCGCAAATCCAAAAGCTGCGCGCCCGGCGAGGCGTGATGCGCATAGGCGTGCAGGTCCGAAGCCCCCACCGAACGCGACCAGTGGCGATCCAGCTTGCTCAGCACCACGCGCATTGGGTCGTCTGTCAACAAAGCATCTACCCCGTTGGCCGAGGCGCGAAGCCCCTCCTCGAGCCTCCATGTCCATGTCTCGTGTGCGGCGACGAACCTCTCCTCCGGCTCGTCAGGCGCGAGGTAGGAGGAGAGCGCGAGTCCGAGCTCTGTGCAGATCGCATGCAGAGGTGAGATCGGCGAGACGCGCACAAACCACGGTCGTTTGGGCAACGAGAACCCTGGCAATTCGTACGTCAATGCCCGCGCCGGATCGCCCAACAGTGCCACCGGCACGCCGCGCGCGGAAAGCAACGATGCGCTCAGTAGGGGCGCAATGCCGCTGCCAACCACGGCAACATCCACATGATAGCGCGCAGTTGCCGGCGGAGAGCGCGGCCTCATGGCAGCTCAACCACCCTTAAGAATACGAATGTACACCGGCACGTTGTGGTCCTCGGCGCGGCCATCGCCAAGCTGCCCGCTCTCATTGGCGCCCCAACACTTGGCGCCACCCTCTCGCAGCGTCACGCAGGCCGATTGCGGCCCAACAAACAGTCGCGTTGCCTGGAGCACACCAAAGACCAACTCGGGCTTCTGTGCGGCCGACCGTCCGGGCCTAGCAAGTTGATACCGGGTGTTGTCGCCCCAGCACGCCACGGTGCCATTCTTGCGGCGCGCGCACCCAAAATCATCCCCGCAATGAAACTCTACGACATCCGACACCTCCGCCGGCAAGGAGGCGCGACAAGCGGCATCTGGCGTCGAAAATGATGGGAACCACTCCATCTTGACAAGCTCCGCGCCCTTTTTGCCTTGCAAACGGTACACGTTGCCATTCTCCATCTGCACGTAGCTGTGATCACGTGACAGTGCGATGTCGCGAATGCCGGGATACCGAGCGCGACAAGCACTCGCCGCCAGCGAAAAAACCAGAGCAGTACCCATGCATAATACAGTCCTATTCATTGACAGACTCCCGCGGCGCGCATCGCTCCTTGAGCAATGGTGGCCGCCATCAACAGCTTGGCACAATAGACAAAGATGATGATGCCAATCACATCGACCAAACTCGCGATGAACGGCGTGGAGCTCGTGGCAGGATCGATTCCCGCTCGCTTCAGTACCAATGGCAACATAGACCCCACTGTACATCCCGTCGTGACAATGCCCACCAACGTGAGCGCGATGGTGAACGCAAACGACAAGCTCTGATCCTTGTACGAGAGCACACGCAAGAATCCGAGCAGGCCCAGGCCCAAACCCAAGACCAAGCCCATGCCTGTCTCGCGCACCAAGATGCGCCACCAATCGCGCATCCGCACTTCGCCAATGGCCAGGCCACGAATCACGAGGGTCGAGGATTGCGAGCCCGAGTTGCCACCCGCTGAAATGAGAAGCGGAACATAGTAGCTCGCGCCTCGAATGGCCTCAAACACCGGGTCGTAGTGACGAAGCGCCGTTTGGGTGAAGAACTCCTCGACGAAAAGCACCACCAGCCACACACCGCGCTTCTTGATAAACGACCAAAAGCTGGTCTGGAAGTAAGGAACATCGAGTGGCTCCACACCACCGATACGCTGCACATCCTCGGTCTGCTCTTGGGTAAGCACGTCGATGATGTCGTCGATGGTGATCACGCCGAGCATCTCGCCAGCACCGCCGACCACCGGCACGACGTTCAGATCGTACTTGGCCATATGCCGCGCCACCTCTTCCTGATCCATATCGGGAGGCACGCTCAAAATATTGGTAGAATACACCTGATCAAACAGCTCCGAGGGCTGCGCAACGATCAGGTCTTTGAGAGGCGCAAAACCAAGGAGACGATCTTGATCGTCCATCGCGTACACATTGTAGACCGGCTGGTCACCAATCTCGGCCACATGCGCGCGCACGGCATCAAGCACCTGTGCGATGGTGACGTCTGGACGCGCGGTGCAATAGCTGGTGGTGAGCAAATGGCCAGCCGAAGTCTCGGGCCACTTCTCCATCTCGCGCACTTCTTCGGCGGCCTCAGGATCCACCGTTTGCAGCTTGGCAAGGATCGCATCGCCCATCGCTTCGGGCAATGTGGAGAACAAGTCGGCGCGTTCGTCCGCCTCCATCTCGCTGGCGATCTCGGCCATCGACTCGGCCGGCATCAACTCCGCAAGTGCTTCCTGCTCGTGCTCCTCGAGACGGCCAAAAATCGGAGCCGCCTCTTCCGCAGGCATCAATCGCATGAGCTCTGCCGCGTCGTCAGGGTCCAGCTCACCGACCAAATCGGCGAAATCCTCTGGATGCACATCATCGAGCAGCTCGCGAATACGCTCCGGCGCCTCCCGAAGGAGACGACGAAGGTCGGGCAAGAGCAGAGCGCTGAGTTTCATAGGACCGTGCACGCGCGGTACCACAACAGATGAGCTATTTCACACCTCATAAGCCCCTCGGCGCACAATCTCACAATGCTGCCACAACCCCCTACCACGCTGGCGGGACAATGCTTCGCGACAACAGTCTGCTGGTTACCAGCCTGCACGCTGATGAATCCTCTGCATGGGTTGTTGCGAAAATACGGCTAAGCTGTAGCCCATGACGGTCTTAGGCAATCGCTCTCATGATGGCGGCACTCGACGCGCGATGTTTGTGTCGTTGGATGGTCTCGAAGATCCTCTAGG
>JAYWGI010000182.1:0-2593 GCA_043779025.1 Myxococcales bacterium | reverse complement strand
TATCTTCAAGGGTCCTATCAAGCATCTCTCGTGAGATGCCCGCAGCCTGCGCCGCGCGTATTCGATTTAGCGAGGACCGATGCATCTCTAGCCAGCGGCTTAGCTCGACGATTCGTGCCTCAAGCCACCATTCGTTTGTCGCCTCAACCTTGTGAACGGCCCGCCTGCGAGCCGCCATCACGCAGCCTCCTTGACGGCGACCACGCCGCTGGACAAGGCAGCGTGCACACACACGGCGGGGATCGAAGCCTGGCCCTTGGTGAGGCGGAAGAACTCGGCAACGATGGCCGCGAACTCCGACACATCGCGCAGGCTGTCGTACGACTCCTCGGTATTGCTGACACCTGTGCCGCTGCAGTCGGCGCACTCGACGGCCTCGCCGTACACGTCGCGCTCGTCATCAAAGCAGCCGTGGCCGCCGCACACGTCGCACACCTCAGCGCGGAAGCTCATGGCCCACGAGCCGTCGGTCGCGCTGGTAGCGAAGTCGAACACCCACACGACGTCGCCATCGACGAACACAACGGACTCGCGGCCCGCCTGCAGGTTCGTGTCGATGATGCGCTCGTGCCCGCGGGTGTAGTCGCTGGGCTTGGTTCCGAGATAGGTTGTGGTGGCTGTAGTGGTGTTGTTCATCGCGTCCTCCGTATAAACATACGTTACCATAACAACGTATGTTGTCAACATGACAACGCAAATAAGTACGCAGCTTGCGCACATGGACGTTTGTGCAGTATTTGGAAACGCATGGAAACCGCGCCAGATCTTTCGTTCTGCACCACCCGCGATGCGGCCTCGATTGTTTTGGACGCGACGAGGCGACATCTGGAAACGCGTGAGGCCGGGTTTGATCGCCTGGACCACAAAGCCCGTTTTGTGGCTACCTACGGCTCCGCCGTCGCGCTGGCGGTCGCATCGCACGCCCCCACCGGAAACACCTCACTTGTTCTTTATGTTCTCGCAGTTGCCGTCTCCGCAGCGGCCGCGGCCTGCGGTGGAATTGCTGCGGCAAGCCGTGGAGTCAAGCGAACCACAAGCCCTGGCACCCTATTCGATGAGCGTATTTTGCTTATCGAGCACGGCGAGTCCGCGGCAAAACTCTATTCTTTAAGCCTAGCCACCTCTCATTTTGACGCCTCGGTTGCTATTGCCAGCGCGACCAAATCCAAGGAGTCGCCATTGAAATATGCAGAAGTACTGGCAATATTCGGCACCGTTCTTGCCGCCCTAGAATTCATTTCAATAGCCTTGCGTGCGTGAACACTAAACGCCCGCCGCCACGGCAGAACCCCGTCGACGACCTGCCGTTGCCGGGCGCGCCAAATCCCGAAGAGTCGCTTGACGAGTATTCGACCCGCCAACGCCTTCAACGTACTCGCCTACCAAGCCGCGTCCCCATCGCGGACGAAGACAAGATGCGCAGCCCCTAGCGGCCAATGAACAACCGAATATCGCAAGTAAGTACGCAGCTTGACCACATGAACAAACGACCAGTTCGCTGACTGCACGCTCAGGCCAAGGTCGCTGCCTGCGCGTGCAGCGCTTCGTCCTCGTTCGGCTGGCCCGAGCCGTACACTCAGCTGCGTATCAGTCTCGACAAGCTACCGAGCTTGCGTATCGTTTTGGCGTATTTGTGATAAGCATGGCGAATGGACCCTTGGATCCCAACAGGCCTTCCGCCAACAGGCGTGAACTACGAACATCTGTTTAACCTTGCAAATTCGGCCACGGCAGCGGTGTGCAAATTTGACGGCATCATGACGATGTTGCACCAGCCGGGGCTGCTACTATTGCCGCTCATGACCGAAGAGGCCGTCATGTCGTCCCGCATTGAAGAGACGTATGCGACTCTGGAGGAGGTGTACGAAGCTCGTGCGGGCACCGCAGACCCGAGCCGTCGCTTGGACATTGAGGAGGTCACGAACTACGTGCGGGCTCTCCAGTTTGCCCATACTACAATGAGGGAACAGCCGATTTCGGTTGGGCTAGTGCGTGAGTGTCACAAGGTACTGATGACTGGCGTGCGTGGCGCAGACAAGAGTCCAGGAGAGATTCGCCTGAAGCAGAACTACATCGGAGCGCCAGGCTCTACGATGGAGTCTGCAACCTTCGTGCCTCCTACACATGTTGGACTGGATGCGCACCTGCGCGAGTGGCAGGACTTTCTTCGGCGCGACGACATGGACCCGATCGTCCAGACGGCTATCATGCATGCCTACTTTGAGTGCCTTCACCCCTTTGAAGACGGCAATGGACGCGTCGGACGGCTCCTCATTCCCTATCAGCTGTACTGGCGAAAGACCATGTCGAACGCAACGTTCTTCCTATCGGGCTACCTGGAAAAGAACAGGCCAGAGTACTACCATCGCCTTGTTCAGGTCACGGCATCCAACGACTGGACTGGCTGGATCGACTTCTTCTTGCGTGCCGTGCATGCGCAGGCGTCAGAAAACATTGTCCGTGGCCAAGGGTTGGTGCAGCTGCATCGCCGAACGCACGAACGTGTGCCACAGATAGTCGCCTCACGCAACTCGTCGAAGCTCGTGGAGTTCATGTTCACCGCCCCAATTTTCAGCATTGCCAATCTAGTTGC
>JAYWGI010000181.1:0-7089 GCA_043779025.1 Myxococcales bacterium | reverse complement strand
GTTATGACAAGTCGCCACTGCTGGACGCGCTTTGTCCACGGCGAGCTCTTTCGGCAAGTCGGTGCCCCAGCCGCCGAAGGCGACCATTTGGGTCTTGCTCTTGTCGCCGTCCATTTCGAAGTACAGCGCGTGGCACTTGGCGCGGTCGTCGGTTCCCGTACGGCGGCATTCCACCTCGCGTCGGTATGCCACTGCGACCTTAAAGAGCTGGTTCCAGGTGACGGTCATCTCTTCGATGGGGCCCACCTTCACCAGAGCGCCATCGGCGGTCGTGGTGTCCGTGTATTCTACAGGTGTCTCCTTGTTGAGCCACC
The DNA here is from genome assembly GCA_043779025.1 of Myxococcales bacterium. Lineage (GTDB taxonomy): Bacteria > Myxococcota_A > Polyangia > Polyangiales > Polyangiaceae > JAAFHJ01. The sequence continues at coordinate 6,775 of JAYWGI010000181.1, read as the reverse complement.
AACCCATGGTCTTTACGGCACGATCGCGCACCGGGATGGTGCACTTGCCCAGGTTCACGTCGCATTGCGAGCCCTTGGATGGCCCGGCGTAGCTTGTGCACTGCGTTGCCGTTCCGTTGTCGCCCTGCTCATTGGAACTGCAGGACTTGTCCCAGTGACTCTTCTCCCAGATGTTGTGCATTGCAAACATCGTTTTGGTCTTGGAGTCCGTGTAGCCGTACTGCGGGTCCCACGTGGTGATTGGCGGAGCGCCGTACTCGCGATTAAACGAGTTGCCAGCATTTCCCCAGTTGCCAATAATGTCGCGTGGCGCAAAGTCCTCGCGGAACGACTCGAAATCCTCGGCTTCGTCTAGGCGGACAAAGGAGGTGCGCATTTTGACTTCGGGAGGGGTGCAGTCGAAGCTGCTCCCGCCGTTGTAGAAGCCAACGATGACGCATTCCGGAACCCCGAAGCGCGAGTCGGCTTCGAGCGACAACACGTACTTATTGGTGATGTCGAAGTAGCCTGCGCCCAATTCGCGAAAGTTGGGCTTGTCGTCGTTGTTCTCGTCCGTCGGCGCGTAGTCGAGGGCTGTCGCGAGGCCTGCACCACCGAACACCCAGCTGGTGTCGCCGCTGGTGCTCATCGCGTGATTTTTCGACCAATCGACCCGCATTGAGGAACGGCGATTCCATGGGCGAGAGATGACGTCCTCCACCATGACGTTGTTCTCTTCGCCGGTCGACGGGTTAAACTCCCGGCGCACGTCGAAGTGACTCAGGATCTTGTAGGCCGCGATGATAGTGCCGGTCGGCTTTGTGGGAAACACAAGCTTTCCGTCGACCATTTGCCGCGGAAGGCCTTTGTTGTCTGCTCCAGGAGCCTCCTGGTACGAACGACGCGCCAGGAGGTAGTTCTCCGAGATCTCCCACCGAAGGCGATCCACCGCGGATGCGCCGCCGATGGTGCCAGCGAAGTTGTCGGTGTTTACCGCGCTATCGATGTTGAAGCTCTTCATCCGGAACTCAGGGTCGTCCGAGAACCCCTCCAGGTCGTCCCCAACGAGGAGCGACTTCGCCATGATATTTGGCTGCGTTCGATCGACCGGGTCGCGCTCGCTCGCGCAGCCCGCGACATACAGCGAAGCCGCCACGGCCGTAGCGAGGCCGACGTGGGATGCCAACGGCCTTCTAGATGGGCCAAATTGTGCCGATTTTCTTGGTAATTTCAGTGTCATTCTCAGTCTCCTCCGCGTTGGGGCTTCAAGGACGCAGTCCGCGGTACGGCAAGTAGCATGCAAGAACCGTTCCAGCAGCAGTCTCTAGCAGTCTGCGCGAGAATGCTGACCCACAAAAGCGATGCGCGGCTCATATTTACTGCAGATTTCACGCTCGAGCTTGAGTGGGATAAGCGACCGAGGTGGACCCGTCACCCGCGCGCATTCGGCTATACGTTAGAAAGTTGACACGATGAGCTCTAGAACCGTGACGGCGGTTTACACACGCATGAGCGCCCGACGCACCGCGTTTCTGGGGGGACACCCTCCACGGAGCTCAGCGCGGCTTGTACGCCCTCGTCGTCCGCATCGGCAGCCCCCCGCGGACGATGTCTCGTAGGCGCATGTCGGCCTCAGCGCGTGAGGCGCGCCAGCTCTTCACGGATCAGCGCTTCGGCCATGCCTGGCACCACCTCCCAGACGACGCGCTCAACCAGCTCGCGGGTGAGCGCGAGTACGGCTGTTTGCTGCGATTCACTGAGATTGAGCGGGGCCAGCTTGCTCGCGACTTCGGCGTCCGAAAACGCCGGTGTGGCTGACGTGCCGGCCGTTCCGGGCAAGCTCGTGCGCGGAGGGATGGTGGAGCCCGCGCCATCGCTTATCTCGGGAGACCCCGCATAAACTGCAGCGGTCGGCACAGACGGTGCTGCGACAGACGATGCCGGGCCTTGGGACGCGGTCGGGTTGAGCCGGGGAGGCTGCGCGGGAACGCCTGAGGGGAGCCCGTCAACGCCGGGCCTGGAGCCGGGGACCCGCACGGAGCTTTGGGGCGCAGTGAATGACTGCGGCATTTGAATTTGCCGTGGGCCGGAGGGCTGTATCGGCGCGGCAGGCGCACGGAAGGCCGCGAGCGAGGGGGGCCTCACCGGCATGGCGGACGCAGGCGCCACAGCGCCGCGGGCGGCGATGAGTTGATGTGCCTTGTCGAGCAAAACCTGGCTATCAAAGGGTTTGTCGAGGTTCCCGTCGCCGCTTGCATCGTGGGCCTTGGCCGCATCGAACGGCGCATGGCGGCTCGTAAGAAACAACAGTGCAGCATTGGGAAACCGCTCTTTGAGCGCTTTGCCTGCGGCGTAGCCATCGTCGCCACCGAGAACGGTATCGACGAGCAAAAGCGCAGGCTCCTCCGGGCTTGCAAGCGCCGCGCTCAGCGCGCCATACGTGCTGAGCACCAAGTCGTCGGACTCGAAGGTCCACTCCAAGGCTTTGCGCAATACCGCACTGTCATCCAGGCCAAGAATTCGTTTGCTCACGATCGAATTGTGCGGACCGTCGGGCTCAGAAGTCAAGCGACTGACAGCGTTTCGGGCTAAGGGTGCGCCAGATGAAGCCCGTTGAGCACACTGTGACTGCGGAACAGGATGGCATGCGTCTGGACGCTTGTGTACGCGCTGCCGCCGCGCTGTCATGGGGTAAGGCGCGGGACGCCATTGCGTCTGGGAAGATCTCGCGCAACGGCGTGCTCGAGCGCGACGAGGCATCCACGGTGCACTTGGGCGACGTGATCGAGCTCGTTTGGACGCGGCCGCGCACCGACCACACGCCGCTGCTGGGCGGCGACGCATTTGTGCATGTCGATACCCACGTCGTTGTGGTGCACAAGCCTTCGGGGATGAGCACCGTTCCGTTCGACGAATCCGAGACGGGAACACTGGATGAGGCCGTGCGTGCAGAGCTGTCCAAGCGCAATCGTGGGCCGCGCACTCAGCCGCCTAATTTGGGCATTGTGCATCGCATCGACAAAGAGACCAGTGGGCTCGTGGTGTTTACCCGCACATGGCTTGCCAAGGAAGCGCTGGCATCGCAATTCCGTGCACACACCACGCATCGACGTTACATGGCGCTCGTGCATGGCAAGGCGTTCGATCGCACCTTCGAGACGCACCTACTCGAAGATCGCGGTGATGGACGTCGCGGCTCGTGGGAGTACACATCGCGCAAATCGCGAACCGTGGAGGGCCAGCGATCGGTGACTCACGTGCGTGTTCTGGAGCATCTTAATGGCGCCACGCTCGTGGAATGCGCGCTGGAGACAGGGCGCACACATCAGATACGCATTCACCTCTCGGAGTCCGGCAATCCGCTGCTGGGCGAGCGCGTGTACATGCACCCAGACTTGCCGCGCATTCCCGCGCCTCGACTCATGCTGCACGCGGCTGAGCTGGGCTTTGTGCACCCCGATGGCGAGCAGCCCATGAAGTGGTTCGCGCAGCCGCCGCCTGATTTCCAGCAGGCCATCGAACGACAGCGCTCGTCCAGCCCATAGCCCCGACCGGTCATTCTGAGCGAAGCGAAGAACCCCCCGACCGCGTCGCACTCGGTAGGTTGACCGCCATTCTCAGCGAAGCGAAGAACCCCCCGACCGCGTCGCATTCCGTATCGCTAAAATTCCGCCGGATCGGTGTACGTGCCTAACGTCTCGCGTAGCACGTCGCAGATTTCTTGCTGTGTACAATACACCTTTGCCGCTTCGATGAGGCTGGGCATGAGGTTCACACCGCTGAGTGCGTCCGCGCGTACGGTCGCGAGCTTCTCAGCGACTTGCGCCGCATCGCGCGCCGCCTTTACGGCGTGAAGTGCGGCTATCTGCGTGCGCTGCACCTCCTCGTCGACCTTGAGCAACGGGATGTTGGTCTGGGTATCGGTGACGTATTTGTTGACGCCCACCATGATGCGCCGGCCGGCCTCCAGCTCGTGCTGGAACTTGTAGGCACTGGCCGCGATCTCGCGCTGCGGGTAGCCCTTCTCAATGGCGCTCACCATGCCGCCCATCTCGTCGATGCGCTTGATGATGGCCACGGCCTCAGCCTCCATGCGGTCGGTGAGCGCCTCCACAAAGTAGCTTCCGCCAAGCGGGTCGGCCGTGTTGGCGACGCCTGTTTCTTCGGCGATGATCTGCTGCGTGCGTAGCGCAATGGTCACTGCATCCTCGGTAGGCAACGCGTAGGTTTCGTCGAGCGAATTGGTATGCAACGACTGCGTGCCGCCCAGCACGGCCGCCAGTGCCTGCAGCGCCACCCGGACCACGTTGTTGTAGGGCTGCTGCGCCGTCAGGGAAACGCCGGCGGTTTGCGCGTGCGTGCGTAGCTTCATCGACTCGAGCTTCTTGGCGCCGAAGCGCTCCTTCATCAGCCGGGCCCACAGCCTGCGTGCGGCGCGGAACTTGGCGATCTCTTCGAAGAAGTCGTTGTGCACATCGAAGAAGAACGAAAGACGGGGGGCAAAGCTGTCTACATCCATGCCGCGTTCAACGCAGCTCTCCACGTAGGCCACGCCGTCGGCCAGTGTGAACGCGAGCTCTTGTACGGCCGTCGCCCCGGCCTCACGGATATGGTAGCCGCTGATGGAAACGGAGTTCCACCGCGGTACCTCGGCTGCGCAAAACTCGATGCTGTCGGTGACGATGCGCATGGCGGCCCGCGGGCCTACGAGCCAGGCGTGCTGCGCGATAAACTCTTTCAGACAGTCATTTTGCACGGTGCCGCCGATGGCGCTGCGGGGGATTCCGCGCTTGTCGGCAAGAGCAATGTAGAAGGCGAGCAGGATGGCCGCGGGGCCATTGATGGTCATCGATGTGGTGACTTTGTCGAGCGGGATGCCCTCGAATAGCACCTCCATGTCCCGGAGCGTGTCCACGGCGACGCCGCACATACCGACCTCACCCAAGCTGCGCGGTGAGTCGCTGTCGTAGCCCATGAGCGTGGGGAAATCGAAAGCCGTGGAGAGCCCGGTCTGGCCTTGTGCGAGCAAGAACTTGAAGCGCTCATTGGTTTGCGCCGGGGTGCCAAAACCTGCAAACATGCGCATGGTCCACAATCGGCCACGATACATCGTGGGCTGAACGCCGCGCGTGAACGGATACTCGCCCGGGAAGCCAAGCTGCTCAAGCTCGTCTACAACATGATCTGCGCCGCTCACAAGGCCCGGCACTTTGAGCCCGCCCCAAGTCTCAAAGTTAGGCTGCCTCAGCGGGGCTTTGGCAAGCAGCGGCGAGAGGGTGCGTTGCTCCCACGCGCTCTTGCGCGCGCGCAACTCACCAAGGTCGATTGCAGGGACTTCGCCTTGATGTTCGCTCATGATTCAGGCTTTCTGGCTTTGCTTCGCGCGCATGTATTCTACAACCATAGGCAGGGCTGAAACCCCCACGATGCCCAGAACGATGAGCTCAAAGTGGCTCTTCACCGCGTCCAATTGCCCGAGCCAGAACCCGGCCATGGTCATGCTGACCACCCAGGCGATGGCGCCCACGATGTTGAACATGATGAACTTGCCGTAGCTCATCGCGCCTGCACCCGCGACGAACGGGGCGAAGGTACGCACAATCGGAACAAAACGCGCAAGCACGATGGTCTTGCCGCCGTAGCGCGCAAAGAACTCGCTGGTGCGCGTGAGGTGAGCGGGGTTGAGCCACCTGGAGCTGGTGTTGCTCATTACGCGCGGCCCGAGGAACTTGCCTACGTGATAGTTGAGGGTGTCGCCCAGGATGGCGGCGACGGTGAGCACAGCCATCAACATGCCGACGTTGAGCGTGCTGCCCGACATGCCGCACACGGCTCCTGCGGCGAAGAGTAGGGAATCACCTGGTAGAAACGGGAGCACGACCAGGCCTGTCTCACAGAACACAACCGCCGCCAAGATGGCGTAGGTCTGCGTGCCGTACTGTGACACGATTTGAACGAGGTATTTGTCGAGGTGCCTGACAACGTCGATCACGGAAGACATGGGCTGTTCCCCTTAAAGAAAATGCGCGGGATGAAGGGTGAGGGAGCGGCGCTACTGCGGGCTGTCAGTGCGCACGAGGACGACGGTGATATTGTCCTCGCCGCCGTAGCTATTCGCGAGATCGATAAGAGCCTGACATCCAAGCTCCAGCGTGGGGGCACCGCTTACAAGCTCTCCGATTTCCTCGTCCGTAATCATTCCCGTGAGGCCGTCGGAGCAAAGCAAGTACACATCTCCAGCCTGGCAGTCGTCAACGCACACGTCGACTTGCACGCCGTCGTGCATCCCTAGCGCACGGGTGATGATGTTGCGCGGCAGCTCGGCGCGTTGTTCGTCGCTGAGGTCCGGCATCGCGAGAACGTATTCGTTGTAGTATGAGTGATCGGAGGTGAGTTGCGTGACCTCGGTGCCACGAACGCGGTAGCAGCGAGAGTCGCCTACGTGTGCCACGAAGGCTTTGGACTCGTCGGGGGCAAAGTGCACAGCGACAAGGGTCGTGCCCATGCCGTGGTGCTCGCGAGACTTGACGCTGCGCTCGTAGATTTTGCGGTTTGCGATGCTGATCGCGCTCACCAAATTGCGCACGCCATCGTGGGTGTCCGGCTCGGGCATGCTGACCAACGTCTCTTGATCAGAATTACCTAGACGCTCAAAAAATGCCTGGAGTTGCTCTACCGCCATGCGAGACGCTACATCGCCCGCACGGTGACCTCCCATGCCGTCCGCCACCACGTAAACGTGGCTGCCTCCAATCAGAACGAAGGCGTCCTCGTTGTGATTGCGCTCGAGCCCTAC